>JAYPSX010000077.1:2921-6176 GCA_038133315.1 Hyphomicrobiales bacterium | reverse complement strand
ACCAAGCATATAGGCAAAGATGTGGACTATGACATTGTATTTAAAAGCTAAAACTTCTCAAGCACTCCTATCACAAATACAGGGGGATGGGTTTTAGAAAAAGGTTTTTCTTTTAAGAGAGTGAGGCTGGAATGTACATGTAACCCCAAAACAAAAAATGCCTCAAATCATCGATAAGAGGCATCAAACTATCATGAAAACTAAAATTACCACCAACCAAAATTTGGTTTCATCTAAATGTAATTATACTATCACTAATACAATAGAAAAAATAGTCATAATACAATACAACTAATTTTAGTAGATGATTATAAGGGATTAGAATACTTTAATATTGTTAAATCTATCCTATAATGAATCAAGACACTAAGTTGTTTGGAATAATGGTGTTATTAGCCATATCCTTAATGGTTTTATTCTCTGTAGTTCAATGCTCAAGTGAAGATGATTCAACACCACCAGCTGAACTAATAATAAAATATAAAATTCAAATTGAAGCTTCTGCTGGAGGTTCGGTAAGTAGTTCTGGAGGTGAATACACAAAGGGAACCTCAATAACACTTACAGCTACCCCAAACGCAGAATACGTTTTTTCAGGATGGTCAAATGGATCAAATCAAAATCCCTTAACCTTAGAAGTAAATTCCAATTTAAATCTTACGGCAAGTTTTGAAAAAAGAAAATATGCATTGACAATAAATATTGAAGGAGAAGGAACTGTTACAGAACAGATTATAAACACAGGAAAAACTACTGATTATGATAGTGGAACAACTGTTAGATTAACAGCTAATCCTTCAGAGGGTTGGATTTTTCGATCATGGAGTGGTGCAGTTGAAAGTGAGGAAATTAGTTTAGATATTGTTGTTAATGAAACTAAGGAAGTTAATGTAGTTTTTGATAAGATAATTCAATTTACTTTAAGAGCAAATCCTGGAACAGGAGGTTCAATTAACGTAAATGGAGACACTTTTGGATTAGGTGAAGAAGTCACTATTAATGCTATCGAAGGGGGTGATTACGAAATAGGTGATGACATTCAATTAAAAGCAATAGAAAGTGAATGTTATAATTTTATTGATTGGTCAGATGGAAGTACTGAAATTGAGAGAATAATTACTTTAAATGAAGATATTAATTTGAGTGTTAATTTTAGTAAGGTTGAAGCTGAATCTATATTTCAATCATTAATAGAATTCAAACAGCCATGTGTATATAATGTAACTATTGATAAAAGTTATAATGAAAAAGAAAATTATAAAGTTGGTAAGGGTGGTTGGTTAACTGTAACTATGAATGAATTTCATGAGGCATTTTACTATCCCACTAGTAATGACTATAATTCAGAGGGTTATTTTACATTAGATCATCATAATTTTGCATTAGGTGACTTTAATAAAGATGGATTACAAGATGTAGTAATTGCTTGGGCTATTTTTCCACATACATTAGAGAGAGAATCAAAATTAACATATACAATATTTATTAATAATGGAGATGGAACTTTAACTTATGATAAAAATATAATATCAACTCCATCAATTCATAATGTGCATTTCGCATACAGAACTTTAACGGCTGATTTTAATAATGATGGTATTGATGATATAGTTTCTGCATCTATGGGGGTAATAAAGAGACTACCAAATAATGAATATTATACTAGATGGGATAGAATTCCACTTTTGCTAAGTTCAGGTAACGGAACTTTTTATGATGCTTCAACAAATATTGAAGGACAAGAAGATGGAGTATCACCTCCTAATGGACATACATTTGGTCACGAAATAAGTATTGGAGATGTTGATGGTGATGGAGATATTGATATTTACACTGGAAAAATATTATTATTAAATGATGGTACGGGAAATTTTAAAAATAATTCTAGTTCGTTGCCAATTTTTTTAGGAGGAACAATTGCAAGAAAAATTTGGTCATCAGTAATTGCTGATTTTAATAATGACGGGATTGATGATTTTTTTGTTCCATATGCCGAACCAGAAAGTTGGAGTGATTTTCCTGAATATTCTGGTGTTTATTCTTTGAGTAAAGAAGGGTTTCCTTCTTACGAAAACAGTCATATTGGTTTTGTTACTGAAGCATTATATGGTATTGCAAACACGAAGTTTAATTATGCTATTGATTATGATATTAACTTGGACGGTTTTCAGGATATCGTTATAGCGTGCACTAGAGCTAATCCTTATTATCAGGGTAGAGCTTTACAAATTTTTTTAAATGAATTTGATCCAGAAACAAGAATGAGAAAATTTGTTCCTGCAAATTATCTTGTTTCTGATCAAAATATAATGGATAATTGGCATGGTGAAGGGCAGCTTACTAAAATTGATATAAACAATGATGGCGTTTTGGATATAGTTCATACGGTTGGATCTTATGGTAATGAATACGGAATTTCTTTATATATAAATAATGGAGGGATACTTGAATTATATCCTTTCGATAAATTACCTTATGTTACTAATAATCAAATTGAAGGTCGTGAAGGTTGGGTAGATGGAAATAAAATAAGAAGAGCGATTCCAATAAATCTTAATAATGATGGCTGGATAGACTTAATAAGTATTATTGAAAATAGAAATAATGAGAATCAACAGGAGAAAGTTTTTTATTCAATTTTGTCTAAATGAAAAATATCTTATCACTTTACATACTAGCTTTATTAGCATTTGTATTGGTTTACAGCTGCTCCTTAGAAGAAGAAGACACATCCCCTCCTCCAAGTATTGTAATAACTCCTAAACCAGAACCAACACCAGCCCCAGTTCAATACACTTTGACAGTTACAGCTGGAGAGGGAGGAACAGTATCAACAGAAGGAGGAACCTTTGATGAGGGAACTGAGGTTACCATCACTGCTACCCCTGATGAGGGATATGAATTTGTTGGATGGGAAGGGAGTGATAGTGATTCAATTAGTTTGAGTGTGACACTTAATGCTAATACAACTGTTCAAGCTTTATTTCAAAGTCTTCCTTTTGTCTCTACAGCTGAAAGATATTCTGCAATAAATGAAACTACAGGATATTATTATACTCAAAAATATTTTAAGAACTATTTCGATAAAGAAAAACATCAGTCATTAACATTTGAATACGTTACTGAAAACGAAACGTATTCAATTTTTGGGAGGGATATGATT
Organism: Hyphomicrobiales bacterium; assembly: GCA_038133315.1. Taxonomy (GTDB): domain Bacteria; phylum Pseudomonadota; class Alphaproteobacteria; order Rhizobiales; family TMED25; genus TMED25. Next base: position 3,013 of record JAYPSX010000077.1, on the reverse strand, counting down.
TTTAATGATTTTGACAACAATGGACAATTAGATTTATTTGGATTTGCAACACAATTTCATTCAAACGTATATCCAGGATATGGTGTGTTAAC
>JAYPSX010000077.1:0-2911 GCA_038133315.1 Hyphomicrobiales bacterium | reverse complement strand
AAGCTGGTGAAGGTAAAATTTTTTGGTAAAACTGAAAAAAAATTATTTGAATCAGAAGTTAGTCATGCTGGTGGTAAAATTGAAATAAATGATTTTAATAATGATGGGAATCTAGATGTTTTATTTCAGCATCATAATGAAAAATTAAATCTTTTTATAGAAGAAGAAAATGTTGGAGGGCAATCTAATTTAAGCTCATTAAAACCAAAAATCATTCAAATAAACAGTGATTTTGAAATGACAATAAACGATGTTGGCATTGAAATGTCATCCCATTGTGGAGCTTCTGGTGATCTAGATAACGATGGTGATATTGATTTTATTCAAATGCCAATTGGAGGAACATCTACAAGTCAATTAAACCCCATTGTGAACGTTAATGAAGGTAGTTTAAATTTTACATCAAAGAATTTATTTACCAATCACTCTAATAATTTGTATTCTCTTAAAATGACAGCTACTGCAATGGAATTATTTGACTTGGATAATGACAATAACCTTGATTTAATTATTGGAGATTGGATTAATACAAAAGAGGACAAATATCCTTGCATATCAGAACCTGATGATCCATGCCCTTATAGACTTTTATATAATCCGATAATAATTTGGGGTAATAGTTCATCTCAGTTTTCATTGAATGATATTACTGAGCTAAATGTTAACTCTTTTAAAGAAATAGACGTCCAAGCTTCAATTTTAGGATTTGGTTTTACAGATTTTGATAGTGATGGTGATATAGATTTAATTTTATCTAACACTAGAGCAGAGACTTTTGATAATGGAGGAAACATGGAAAATGGATATTATTACAATAACTATTATTTATCTTTTTTAGAAAATTTAGGTAATAGGAATTTTAGTGAAAACACGAATATAATTCAAGGAAGTTTTGATCAATCTACAGAGTTTCCTAATTTTTATTATATCAGATCTATAGATAAAGATAATGATGGAGACTATGACCTTGTTCCTGATGGTGTGGCTAGTTGGGGAAGTTTTGAGTATATAAGAGAGCTCTACTGGGAAAACACAGGGGGTCAATTCGTTAGACGAAAAAATGATTAAAATGAAAAAACTATACCTCCTATCAATATTAGCCCTATCAAGCATAGCATTAATCAATAGTTGTTCCACAGAGGAAGAGGACACATCCCCTCCTCCAAGCATTGTAATAACTCCTAAACCAGAGCCAACACCAGCCCCAGTTCAATACACTTTGACAGTTACAGCTGGAGAAGGGGGAACAGTATCTTCTAGTGGGGGAACATATTATGAAGGGACTTCAGTAACAATAACAGCAACTCCAAATGAGGGTTACGAGTTTGTAGGATGGTCGGATGGTTCAACAAATTTTCAGATTACATTAAACTTAAATGGAAATACTAATTTAACTGCTGAATTCAAATCTTTACTTCAAGGGTTTTATCCAAATGAAACTTTCCCTTTAACCAATATAAATTCACAGTATTCAAACACATCATTAGCAGCGGATCTTGATAATGATGGAAATGATGAACTAATTTTGACAATTGCAGATCCTGCAAAACATACAAATTCCAATTTAATTGAAAAAAATTTAATTAAAGTTATAAGTGTAATTGATGAGAATTTTTTTGATGTTACGAATAAATTCTTTGACGATATACCTTCTACATTTTTTACAAGACAAATATTTTTTGAAGACCTTAATCATGATGGTTTGAAAGATTTATATTTTGCTAATCATGGTGCTGAACCAGATGATTTAGATAAATACTATCATCTTGAGAATGAGAGAATAGATGGTTTATGGTGTGAACAGGACCTAATCTATTTCAATAGGGGTGATAATTATTATGAAAAAGCTAATTACTTCAACCTTTATGATTATAATCATGGTGCTGGTATAATCAAATTAACTTCTGATGGAAAAAACAGTATTATTAGAAATGAAACTTCTCCTCCTCCCAAACAATTAGGGGGAAAAAATTCTATAGTTACATTTTCTAACGGGGAATTTATAGTTAATAATGTTTTATCAAATATAGAAGATAATTTATACCAAGAATATTTTTGTTCTGGTTCACTTTGGGTATATCCAATTGATACTGATTCTGATGGAATTGATGAATTAGTTACTCAAAATAAAATATTTAAAATAACAAATAATATCTATAGTTCTTCAAACTTAATACCTGGAGTTTACGAACAAGATGATTATTATAGAAATGAAGGAGGCTTTGTTTATGATATGGATAATGATGGTGATGAAGATTTAATTAAATCATCTAGTAAAACAGATATAGCTTGTAATTTTATTGATACAGGTGAAAATCAAATTGAATTTTATGAAAACATAAATGGTGAGCTCATTCCTTCAACAGGAAAACTACCACAACATCCTAATTTTTTAAGTAAATCTTTAAAACCATTTGATGTAAATTTTGATGGCTTAATGGATATTGTTTTTTATGGGGTTTCTTCAAATTATGATCCAAAATATTTTTTTATGAATAATGGTAATGGTTTTGAATTAAAAGAATTTAAACTCGATCAATTTGATGGATATGTAATTCTAAATGGGCAACAAACTAGAATACAACAGTTCCCTAATCTTAGATATTCATGGTTTTTAAAAAATAATGATGATTACATTTTTGTAACTGGAATAGAATTGGGATTAGTTGCATATAGAATTACAAGTGAAAACTTAAACTTATTTATTAAATGAAAAACATTTTATCCCTAATATTTATTTCTCTATCAGCATTTGTCTTCATTTACAGCTGCTCCACAGAGGAAGAGGACACATCCCCTCCTCCAAGTATTGTTATAACCCCAAAACCAGAGCCAACCCCAGCTCCAACACAGTATACTTTAACAGTTACAGCTGGAGAGGGAGGAACAGTGTCTTCTAATGGAGGAACTT
>JAYPSX010000076.1:0-6186 GCA_038133315.1 Hyphomicrobiales bacterium | reverse complement strand
CAGGTGTAATCGTTGTTACAACTAAAAAAGGTAAAGAGGGACAATTAGATATTAACTATTCAAGTGTATTTAGTTTCGATCAACCTGCTTTTATGCCTAACGGTTTAAATGCTTTAGAGTGGGTTACTTGGCACAAAGAGGGTTATGATTACATTGGAGGTTCTCCTTTGCCAGAATATACTCAGGAAGGATTAAGTGCATATCAAAGAGGAACTGCAGATGGATATATCTATCCTAATGGTAAATCTCTTTTTGATTTGGCATTTGACGAAAATTATTGGGCACCAAGAAGTAAACACAATTTGTCACTTAGTGGTGGAAGTGAAAAAACCAAATACTTTATGTCTGCATCTTTAGAGGATCAAAATTCTGTAATTAAAAATGATATCTCTAAGTTCAAACAAGCAAGTATAAGAATGAATATTGAGCAAGAGGTAACAGATTTCTTAACCTTATCATCCAATATTATGGTTAGAAAAGAAAATAATGTATTATGGCCTGGAGGTGATCCTCAATTTTGGTCTACTCCACAAAATACTCCAAATGCTCTTGGAAGATTCTTAATTAATATGTACTCTAGAGGCCCGTTAGCTCAAGTTTATTGGCCAAATGGCTCTAAAACTACTACTGGAGCATATCTAGATCAGATCAAAGGTGAAGGTGGACAAACTAACACTTCTAATTTATATGTTCAAACCAATTTTGATGCTATTTTAAAAATTCCATCAATTCAGGGACTACAATTTAAAGCTACTGTTGCTCTTGATAATGCATATACTTACATGAAGAAAAAAACTAAACCTATAGAAGTTTTTAATTTATCATCAGGGGGAACAGATGCATCTGCTTTGATTGCAGCTACATTAGGTAAAGACATTAATCTAGCTCAATATTCAACAGTTGGTTTAAATAAGCTTTACCAGGGTATCTTATCATATGAAACAACAGTGAAAGACCATGAAATTAGTGTACTTCTAGGTATGTCACGAGAAGAAACTAATATTCAGGATTTTTGGACATATAGAAGTAACTTAATTTCCTATAATACCGATGTTTTATCACAGGGAGAGGTTGGTACAGAACAAAACAATGGTGGTGAATTTGGAACCGCTAGAATGAATTATTTTGGAAATATTAATTATAGTTATAAAAACAAATACTTCCTTCAGCTTCTTAGTAGATATGATGGTTCGTACTTATTTCCGAAGGATTCTAGATACGGATTTTTCCCAGGAGTTTCTGTTGGATGGGTAATCTCTGATGAGTCATTTATGCAAAACGCACCTTTCAGCTTTTTAAAACTAAGAGCAAGCTATGGAGAGCTGGGTAACGATAATGTTCCTGCTAATCAATTCTCTTCATCATTTACTACTGGAGTTTATGTTTTAGGCGATGGAAATAATATTGGAACTACTCAAACACTGAACGAATTGAAAATTGGAAACCCTTATATCACTTGGGAAGTTGCAAAAAACATTGATATAGGTGTTGAAGGAACACTTTTCAATAATAGATTAAGTTTTGAAGTAGATTATTATGAAAGTGATAGAGATAATATTTTGACAAAACCATATGGTTCAATTGCTGATATCACAGGAATTGATCCGCCATTCCAAAATATTGGTAAAACTACCAATAAAGGTTGGGAGTATACTTTAGGCTATAAAGCAAGTATAGGAGAACTTGATTTCAATACTACAGCGTTTGTTTCAACCAATAACAACACGCTAATCTTTGCTGACGAGCCTGAAGGATTAGACCCCGCAGTTTCAAGAGAAGGTAGAAGAATTGGAGCTTGGAAGTACTGGGATGTTATTGGAGTATTTCAAAATCAAGCTCAAATTGATGCACACGGAGTTGATCATACAGGAGTTGGCGTAGGTACAACAAGACCAGGAGATTTAATTATCAATGATGTGAACGGCGATGGAGTAATCAATACTTATGATTATAAATTTACTGATGGTAGTGTAATACCAAAAGTTATTTCTTCTCTAAACTTTCAGATGAACTATAAGAACTTTGACTTTACTGCTCAATTGTATGGAACATTTGGTGGTTACATTGACCAAGTCCATGGTGCTCAGGCATTCTTATCCAAATATGTTTACGATAATAGATGGACAAAAGAAGGAGACCAGTCTGAATTTGGAAGAGCACTTACAAATCCAGGTAATCCATATACCGGGCTTATGATAGCTAAAACAGACCATATCAAACTACAATATTTAGAACTTGGTTATAATATGGACTCAGAAGCAATAAGTAAGATTTTTGGCATTAATTCAATCGATAATTTAAGATTATATGTTAATGGAAATGATCTTTTTTATAAAATGTTTGACGATAAACTTTGGTCTCATCCAGAATCATTTACTGGAGACTTTGATAATGGGTATGGTGTTCTTGAACAACTACCCCCTTCAGAAACATTGTCTCAAAAAGGTACTTTATCCTTTGCGAATCAATCTGTTTCATTCGGTTTAAACCTTAAATTTTAACAAAATGAAAAACTACATATATTACATACTTTTAGTCTTTATGATGTTTTCATGTGAAGACGACTTTTTAGATATTGACCCAAAGACAGAGCTTACAGCTGAAGTTGTGTTTAAAGATGCAGCTCTTGCTGAAAAAGCTGTTTTGGGTGCTTACCGTGGGCTATGGACAGTAGATGGATTTGAAAACTTTAATACTTTTCATAATTCAGTCCTAGTTGATGAGTCTGTTTTTAATGGACTTGTTTTCTCATGGCTTACTGTTTGGTGGGAAGGAAAAATTTCTCCTGATAATCCTTTTGGTTTAGGTGGGTTTGGTGGATATGGTCATGACAGAAAAGAGTTACATCGTTGGGACCATCTTTATAAATGGATTAGACAAGCAAACCTTATGATTGAGGGTCTGACAGAATCCACATTAGATGAAGATCTCAAAAACACACTACTTGGTGAATCTTATTTTTTAAGAGCTATTTATCATTATTATGTATGGGTTCATTTTGGAGGAGCATCTTTAGTTGATAAAACCTTTACTGCAGATGAAGATCTTACAAGTTATATAAGAAGCTCATTTGCAGAAACGGTAGAATTTATTGTCTCCGATTTGGATACTGCTTTTGACTATCTTGATGGAAAATCTTTAGAGAGAGGAAGAACTAATGCCTCTGCTGCTTTAGCATTAAAATCTAGAGTTTTAACATACGCTGCCAGTGATTTGTATGAGCCATCTAAAAACAACAAGAGCCTGCATGCAAGTTATGCGAATAAAGAACTTATAATGTATTCTGGAAATGGAATTCCCGAGGTTGCTAATTCACAAGAAAAGAGATGGAGAAGAGCACAAGCTGCGAGTCTTGCAGCTATGAATTATAACTCAAGCTATAATTATCATTTGTCTAATGGTAGCCCCTTAGATAAAGAAACTGCTTACAATATTTATAATGATCTTTATTCTGCAGGATCTATGCAAGAGGCCATGTTTGAGCGTGTAATTGACAAAAGCTATGATACTGACCCATTAGGCTGGGGATCTTTAGCTGTAAATTGGTGGTATGGACCCGGTGGTTACCATTACGGAGACGGAAATGGTGCAGGTCTTTCTGCAACTGCTCCTCACAATGAGTTTGCCGATGACTTTCAGTATGCTGAAGACACTAACGGAGATGGAATCATTGATATTGTAGAAGATTTTAGTTGGACGAATTCAGCTCATACAACTAAACCATTTAAAAACCGTGATCCAAGAATGGAAGCTACTATTGGTATAGAAGATGGTAGATGGCTAGGGCCAAGATATTATGACTGGCAAGTAGGTTCAAATCCATATTTTAGAGCTGTTGATAATTCTGCAACAGGTAGATTACAACTTGGAAAATATGAAATGCCTGCAAGTGGAAATTACCCTTCAGGAACTGTGCACGGTCTTGATAATATGATTGTTGGTAACATCGAGGTTCAAGGTGGTTATAGTCACAAAAAACACCTAAGTCATACACCTGACCCTAATTTGGGTTCATTTGCTACTTGGTGGACTTCAACACCTCAAGTAATTCTTAGACATACTGAAACATTACTGAACTATGCTGAGGCAAGTATCGCTCTTGGTGAGGAAGCTAATGCAAAAGCGACCTTAAACCTTATTAGATATAGAGCTGGTATGCCTGCTTTAACTGAAACAGGATCTGATCTTTTAGCAAGATATAGAAATGAAAGAAGATTAGAGTTGAGTTTTGAAGGTCATAGATTTTATGATGTAAGAAGATGGGGAATTGGGCCTAAATTGACTATGACTGGTGTTAAAATTTCTGGGGAATTAAAGCCTGGAGTTGAGCCATTTGATTTTTATTCTGGATATGATGAATCAAAATATGACTACTCATATGAAACATTCCCAATAGATTATTATAACACTATTGTTTTTCCAGATAAATATTATTTCCGCCCAATTGAAACAACTATTTTACAAAAGCATCCAGGTCTAATACAAAACCCTGGGTATTAAAAATTGATTTAAATAAGCTTTATCTCATATTATTTGTTAATCAAGTTAAGAAGCCTGTTTTTACAGGCTTCTTTTTTAAACTCTTCATATGATAAAATTATTCACACTAGTTTCAGTTTTTATTTTTCAAGAATCAGTCTTTGATTTATCTAAAGAGTTGCAGTTGCCAAGTTTGTTTTCTGACAATATGGTCTTGCAACGTAATTCAGAAGTTGAATTTTGGGGAATAGCATCTCCTTTCTCCGATGTTAACATTAAAACCCCATGGGATAATTATAAAACTATGTCTAATTCAAATGGAAATTGGAACGTTAAAATTAACACCCCTGGAATAACGGACTCTTTTCAAATAGAGATATGTAGTGAAATCGATTGTGAAGTAATCAATAATGTTGTACTTGGAGAAGTTTGGCTTGCTTCAGGTCAAAGTAATATGGAAATGCCACTTAAAGGTTGGCTTCCAAATGATCCGATATTGAACTCAGAGGAAGAAATTATTAATGCATCAAAATATCCAATTCGTTTTTTTAATGTAGAAAGAACACTTAGTACTGAACCACAAAATCAAATTAAAGGTTCATGGGACCTTAATGAATATGAAAGTGCACAATATTTTAGTGCTACAGCATATTTTTTTGCTAGAGAATTGAATTTAGCTTTAAATGTACCAATAGGGATAATTCATTCAAGTTGGAGTGGAACTCCAGTTGAATCTTGGATTTCTAATGATGGCCTTAGAGAAACAGGTTTTTTTATTGAGACTTTAGATCAATTACCAGAACTCAAAAGAAATTTAGAAGTATATAAAAAATGGCTTCAAAAATTTAAATCATTTGATTCACCCTTTAAAAATTCAGAAATGGAATGGACAGAAAAGATTAAAAATCTTTGGAATAATTTACCATATAATGATCTTAAATTTTCTAAGCATTCCTATTCAGATAAACATTGGTATGAAGTTCAAATTCCTGGAGATTATATACCTACTATTTTAGATGATAAAAAAATAGATTTTGATGGAATTGTATGGCTTCGCAAAACCTTTATAGTCAATGATATAGATAAAGAATATTTTTTAAGTATTGGACCAGTAGATGATTTGGAGTATACATTTATCAATGGAGTTTTTATTGGATCAACTTTGGGTCCTGATAGTTTTTTAAAAAAAACATATCCCATTCCAAAAGGTATCTTAAAAAAAGGTGAAAATTTAATTTCTATTAGAGCTATTGATACTGGTGGTTTATCTTCTATTTTAAATCCAATTGTATTAAAGTCAGAAGATCAAGAAATTTCGTTAGCAGGTGTATGGAAAACTTTTCTTTTTTCCGAATTATATCAAAATGAATTCTATGAAATAAATGAGGATGAGATTATAAACCGTCCTAATGTAATTAAACTTACAAGTAACACCCCTACCTCTTTATATAATTCAATGATTAACCCTTTTATTAAATTTAAAATCAGAGGTGTAATTTGGTATCAAGGTGAATCTAATGTAGGTTTTCATAATGAATATGAAATCATCTTCAAAGCTATGATTAAAAATTGGAGATTAAAGTGGGGTTATAATTTCCCATTTTACTTTGCTCAAATAGCTCCATATGATTATAATAATAATAAATCACCCTTTATAAGAAATGCTCAACTTAACGTGAGTTATCTAAATAATACAGGTATGGCTAT
>JAYPSX010000075.1:3280-6231 GCA_038133315.1 Hyphomicrobiales bacterium | reverse complement strand
TGATTGTAAGTTCCTTCGACATTAGCTTTTACAAGATCAGAGAATTTATCAAAACCATGAGTTTTAACATATTCTTTTAATGTCATCTTTGGTAGATCTGAATCTTTATCTGATCTGGCGGTTAATTGAAGAATGTTTGTGCCATTCTTTTTAGCAGCATCTCTAACCAGCTGAATTAATTTAGTTGGAGTAGGTGGGTAATCTTGATTTTCTGATCTAGTTAAATTATTTATACCTTCAAAGAGATCATCTTCTGAAAAATGTTGAACATTTTCATAAACTACCTTCTTGGTTTCAACACTCCAGTTCAAACTAGGGTAGAGAGACTGAAGATACATCATTGCATTTAAAAATGCTTCTTTTACGAGTCGATCCATTTATTTAGCTCCTGTTGGTCTTTATATTGTTGAACTTGCTTTTGTAACTGTTTAGAGTTTTCAAGCTTTGGTCCATTAATGAAACTTCCAGCATGTTTAGCGATTGATGGTGGAGTTAATGTTTTATCACCCCAACTCAATTTCATATTTGCTGCGATTGTATAAATATCTTGTCTGGAATAACCAGCTTCAAGTAATTCTGAAGTAGCTTTTTCAATAACCTTCCATTGAGTTTGTGTTGGAGTACTCATTCCACAAACTTCAACTATTGCATCTTTAATTGCTGTTCTAGGTGTTATTACTTCTACTTCGTTAGAAGGATTATCTATATCTACATCTACTTCTACATCTGTATCTACATCTACATCTAAGCTATCGACTCGTTGTCGACTCGTTAACGACTCGTTACGATTAATATCAGATTCTCTCTTTTTAGCTTGATACTCTCGGTCTCTTTGTCTTTTTTTGTCAAAAGTTTGCAGATCCTTGCCAACATAGAGATCCCACTCGTGAATTGAAACCATTCCATCTTTGTGTTGAATAACTAATTTGTTATTGGTCCAAGCATCTAATATTTTTTGCGGATCTAAATTTGTATGTAAAAAATCTGGTGCAAGTTTTAAAAATACTTCTCTAGGGAATATGCCTTGTCTAAAATTATTTATTGCCCAAAGCTCTAAAGCTTTTATTAAACCAATTTGATGTGGAAGTTCTATTTCAAGAGCTTTAGCTGATAATTGATGCTTCCAGTGATCCCAAGAGTCTGCATAGCATTTAACAAATATTGGATTACTTGTTTTTGCCATTTTTAACCTTCTTGTCATATCTGTTATCAAGTACTTGAAATAAATTTTTTAATGGTCTTTTGTCATCAACTTTTAACCAAGTTCGTTGTTCTTTAGGAACTCCAAAAGTTCCAAACTTTTCATCTCTGGTTTCATAAAGTAAACAGCGATGTAAACAAATTGCTCTTACTTCACAGCCACGACAATAATTATTAAGTGCTTCAGTAGCATCGTAAGTAAAGAAGATATGGCGTTCCTTTTTGCCAATTGGATTCCATTCATCAACTTGATAATCTTTACAAGCTGCATTTTTTTGTAATGTATGAGTCTCTTCATCACGATCTAACTTTGTATGAATATCACTTAATGAAATAAAGTCTGCATCAACTGGAAGCTTTGGAATACTAATTGGCATTAAAACCACCAATGATTCTTCTAAATGATTCTGCATCTAATTCTGTTTTTGCAATTTCTACTTGATCCATAAACCCATTAACAATTTGTTTGTATTGTTCTGGGAATCGTGTGCGGATTTCTAAAACTAAAATATTAAATCGAAGTAAGAGATCAAGATCGGTCATCTCTGTAGCACCAGATCTAAGTTGATCTACCATCATCTGCATGGCGAACTCTGGATCAGAAGGGAAGGTGAAGTTCATTTAATTAGCTCCACCTTCCACGAATGACAACAAGTCATTTTTGTTTATTCTGATTTTGCCTATTGGCAATTTTTTTATTTTGTTTGCTTGAATGAGTCTGTGGACTGATCGCTCTGAAATTTGCAAATATTGTGCAACATCACTCAGAGTTAAAATCTCTGGCAGCTCGTTCTGTTTATTTATCTGCGACATAATTATTTTTAAAAATAACACAACTAGTGGACAAAATGTGTAAAATGTACACTAATAGAGTAAGAATTTTTGTCTCACGACAAATATGACAATGGAGTAATAATGTTAAATATTGAAGAATATGCAGTAAAGCTAGATCAGCATTTTGACTGGTTGAGTAAAAATGCAAAAGGTAAGATGCATCTCAAATACAATCAAATTTTATCAATTGGTTTTGAGATTGCTCGAATTAATCAAACTGAACTCGCCAATTCAATTGGTATGAGTAAGCAGAGTGTTAGTAAATGGATGAATGGTGGTGGCATTCCTAGCTATGCAAACTTTTTAAAAATGCTTACTTTGATTGAGCGTGGTATGTACAAGTTCTTCAATTCAGATGATGGTAATCACATAATGGTTGTTGAGTGGAATGTTAATTACGATGAAGTATCTCTATTTACAAATCATCTTGTTACTTTATATCGTAAGACTTATCTAAATTCTTTAAGTGAAGCAATTTGGACTGGTGAACAAGTTGATTTAGGTAAAGGTGAATGGAGTGACTGGGTAGAAAAAAATCTTCGTTCTGAAAAACCTAAAAAAGATAAAGTTGCTAAAGCTGGTCCAATATATGACAATCAGTTTGCTTCATTTTTAATGCAGCTAGTAACAAAGCAATCTTATGAAGAAGATGGTGAAATTATTCCATTGAAGGATCATCCATATTTGATAGAGCTTAAAGATAAAGAGACTAAAGAACTTAATAGCATTATGAAAGACTCCAATAAAAGCTATCAAGTTGGATATGATCGTGTCACTGATGCAATTGAAATGAGTGAACTTGCAGATAATGCAATTGCTCAAAAAATGTTAGGTGATGATTTATATGATGAAGTTTACTGGGCATCACTAGTAGAAGAGCCAGTACTTAAAGTAGCTAGAAGTATCTGGACTAAAAA
>JAYPSX010000075.1:1408-3270 GCA_038133315.1 Hyphomicrobiales bacterium | reverse complement strand
ATGCTTCTAAAGATAAAGAAGTTACTTGGTCTTATGATGACTGGCAGCAAAGAAAAATGAGAAGGTATCAAATTCTCATGACTTTAAGAACTCTAATGAGTTTGGATCATAAATTTAATTATGATCTAAAAGATCCAAAATTGGTTGAATCTGTTCAGAATAGAGTTCCAGCTACTCATATAACTTCTGATCAAGTAAAACTTAATAAGGTCCAGACTGAACAGTTCAAAACCAAGATATTTGGAACTGGTCCAGAAGTTGATGAATTTAAAGTTAATGATCGATTTGTACAATTGACTGAAGCTAATAGAGCAGCAGCCAAAAAGCAGTTAGATGAAATCAAGAAGGGTGGTGAATAATGTCTGCTTATATAAATAGAAAAAATCGTGGCGGTAAGGTTCAGCTATATGTTCGTTATAGAGATCCAATTACCAAGCAAGATACTTCTTGCGGTAGAGTACAAACTGAAAAAGAAGCTGATCTATTAATTGCAAAAATTAATGTAGCTGAAGCTGAAAATGACCAAGAAAAGTTATTTGAATTAATTGGAAGTAGAACTCTCAATGCAGAAGTTCGTAAGGGAATAATTGTTAAAGATCAATTATCCAAATTTAAGATGAAATTCAAAGATCTTAAAGAAGAATGGGTCCAACACAAAATTGATTATGGAGTTGGTGGTACAACTAGAAAAGATTATTCTGATAAATTAAATTCTTATCAAATTAATTTTTTAGATGATTATGAAATCGGTGCTATTGATTCTGATGTTATTTCTGCATTCATTGCTCAACTAAGTGGTAGTAATGTAACTCGAAATAATTATGCAAGACTTGTTAAGTATGTTTTGAGATATGCAGTAGATCGTGGATATATATTTAAAAATCCATTTCAAAAGTATCACAGTATCAATACTGATATAAAAGATCTATCTATGGTTATTTGGAGTCCAGAACAAACACAATCTTATGTAAAGTTTATTGCACAAGAAGCTCCAAGAGTTCTAGCTCCATTAACTTTAGGTTTATCAACTGGCATGAGAAAATCTGAATTACTTGGTTTACATTACGAAGATTTCGATCATGTAAATAGAACACTAACAGTAAAGAGATCTGTTACTGGTTTTTCAAAAGGTGAATTTATTGTTGGTAAACCTAAAACAGAAACTTCATACAGAATAATTAAATTAGATGATTTTTCTTATGATCTCTTAATGGAGCATGTCCAAATTCAAGAGAATTGGTTATGGAAGAACTACAAAGTATTTACTGATAGATCTACTCCATTAATTGTTGGATCTGGACCAGAATACTTTAAGCCAAATAGGTTAAATCAAAACCATAAGAGACTTCAACATGTATATGATGAAAAGACTGGTTTATATTTACCAGAAACTGCATGGAAGGATTTAAGAGATACTTGGGCAACTCATGCACTTGAAAGTGGTGAAATGTCAATTCTTGAAATCTCAAAGAGAATGGGACATGCTGATGTTTATATAACAATGCAAAGATACCAGCATTTAACTAATCGTGTTCTTGGTGAAAATGTTCAGCATGTTGCTAACTATCAATTTGGTAATCTAAAAATTACACCAGCAGCATGGAATAAAGAACTAGATTCTGGAGATCAAAATCAATTAACTGGTTAACAATAGGGTAGAGTGTGCGATTTTCTGTCTCATAATCTGTCTCACTTTGTCTCACGATTGTCTCACGAACAGTTGTCTTTTAGTGTATTATCAAGGATATGACTGACAAGAAGTGTCAGTGTTTAGAAGGTTTGTCAGGTGGTGACAAGTGCGAGATGGAATTAAGGATCCTGTGGGATAAAACCCGTGGAGGTTCGAGTCCTCTTCCGCGCAC
>JAYPSX010000075.1:426-1398 GCA_038133315.1 Hyphomicrobiales bacterium | reverse complement strand
TGACTGATTTTGCGCGGGTGGCGGAACTGGTAGACGCGCAGGATTAAGGATCCTACTCGTTAATCCAGTTACTACTTTAGAAAACCCAATAAACACTGGAGATTTTAAAATTACAATTTCTGCAAATAGTGGTTTGTCTCACGATTGTCTCACAATATATAGTGGTTTGTCTCACGATGAAATCGTTCACAAATACACAAAGTATGATTATGAATCAATCGACTTAAAAGAGATACCATTCTAAAATTATTTGAATAGCGGATGTGCTGGAATTGGTAGACAGGCATGATTAAGGATCATGTGCGTAATTGCGTGGGGGTTCGAGTCCCCCCATCCGCACAAAAAACAAATTTTAAGGTTATTATAAAAAATAATGGCAAATATAACATTAGATATAGGCAAACCAACAATATCAGAGTTATTTAGTGAGCAGTGCAGTTTTTATGTTCCTGATTTTCAAAGAAACTATGTCTGGGGATCAAATTCAGATAAAAGTAAAGATAATCGTCATGTAAATCTTCTATTAGAAGATATATTATTTGCTAAAGAAAATAATTTTGATCACTACTATTTAGGTTCAATAATTACTTACAGAAATAAGAAAGAAAAAGAGTGGGAATACCAGTTAATTGACGGACAGCAGAGAATCACAACTTTAATTTTATTTACATTAGCTTATAGAAATTACTTATCAAAAATTGGTGGTCAGAATCCTCAAATTAGTAGTGTGGATAATTATTTGTATAAATTTATTTCTACAACTGAAAAAGTTGAAGAAGTTAATATATTAAGGAGCTCAAATCTAAATGCTTCCAAATACTTATCAGATCTGTTTCAAGGTAAAGATTTATCAAAGAATGTGTATAAAAACACTAAAGAAATTCAAGATGCTTACAAAACTTGTGAAAAATTTATCAATACTGAATTAAAAGATTTAATTGGGTCAAAGTCTTTTTTTGAATATATAAAAGA
>JAYPSX010000075.1:0-349 GCA_038133315.1 Hyphomicrobiales bacterium | reverse complement strand
CATTCTCAATTTTTGAAAGAACTAATGATAGAGGAGTACAGTTAACTTTAGCTGACAAAGTTAAACATTATGTACTTTCAACTTTATTACATTCAAAAGAAGAATTTGCTGGTTTAGCTCCTGAAATAAATAAAATCTGGGCTGATGTAGAAGATAAACTTAATGAAAAAAATATAAAGTTTGATTCTTTTTTAAGGTATCACTTTGTTGCAAGATACTGGGAAGATAAATACAGACAGTCAAAAGAAGTTTTAGCTTGGTTAAAATCTGATGAAGGCAAAAAGAAAACAAGTGTAGTAAATAATCCTTTAAAGTTTGTAGAAAAAATGTATGATGATGCAAAACTTTA
>JAYPSX010000074.1:0-6367 GCA_038133315.1 Hyphomicrobiales bacterium | reverse complement strand
TTTGTGTTTGCGCGGTGATGATTTTCATTAGGGTCACCCTCAAAACCATAAGCAACATTGAAGCACCTATTCCAGCCATTAGCGGTCATTATTGATGCCGCTTTTGCGCTACGTGCACCGGAACGACATAAAAAAAGTATCGGTGTATCCTTACTAAAATTCATCTCATTAAGGTTATTTTCAAGTATTTCAACAAAATCATCATTGATGGCTCCACCAGGAAAAAATTGTTGTTCTACATTTAGTGCGGATTTATTTATTGAAGATAGATCTGGGAACCCGACGAAGTTTAATTCTGCTTTGGTTCTTACATCTACTAATATTGCTTGCTCATCATTTGAGAGCACATCCCAAGCTGTTTTAGGACTAATATCTCCTGCATATTGTGTATTAGTATTTAGTATTTCGATTTGCATTTGATATAATTCC
Source organism: Hyphomicrobiales bacterium (assembly GCA_038133315.1). Classification (GTDB taxonomy): domain Bacteria; phylum Pseudomonadota; class Alphaproteobacteria; order Rhizobiales; family TMED25; genus TMED25. Next base: position 5,938 of record JAYPSX010000074.1, on the reverse strand, counting down.
CTTAAAGATATTGAATTTTTTAGTTTAGGACAAAAATTCAAAATTACTGATTTAATATAGGGAAATTAGAATTCTTTTAAAAGGCAATTTTTTAATATTCAGTATACTGATTATTAAAAGGTTAATTAAAAAACTTATAAGCAAAGATCTATTTATGCGGACAACTAATTGTAGAATAATAATAAATTTATATTCATAAATTTTTTTTTTTTCGCAGATGGTTCAGAAAAATATTTTATTTTTTTTAAGATTAGAATGGGTGTGTTACTGGGGGTGACTATGGACTTTTAACACATTTTATATAACTCATTGAAATTATGCATTTTTTTTATCCAAAAAAATTTATTTGTAAATCATACTTTTTGGGATAATAAAAAAAGATTGGTTTCAAAAATAAAGTATAGAAAAATTCAAGGCTGTGAATACTCTCAACCATTAATTTCAAGGTTTTAAATATATTTGAAATATATTTAAATAAATTATGCGTTTATAAGTTTTTTATTTAGACGGGAGATTTTACGAGATGCCATCTTTTTATTAAAGGCGCCTTTTTGGGCACCTCTCATTAATTGTCTTTCTGCTGCTACCAATGCAATTTTTGCATTATCTTTATCACCAGATTCGATTAATGTTTCCGCTTTCTTAACAGACGTTCTAACCATACTTCGCCGCATTCTATTTACTTGAGTGCGTCGTTCGATTTTTCGTACCATTTTTTTTGCAGATTTTGTATTTGCCATTTATTATTTTCCTGTTCAATAACAATGAATATATAGAGTATATAGAGATACAATGGTACTCAGTCAACTCAATTATTTATTAATTTTAAAATTAGGTTTTCTTTTTTCTAAGAAAGCAGTTAAACCTTCTTTACCATCTTCTGAACTAAGTAACTTATAAAAAAGTTTCTTTTCATAATTTAGACCTTCTTCAATACTTAACCAAATACTTTTTTTGATTAACTCCTTTGTTGCAATTAAGGAATCCAGAGGTTTCTGTGAGATCTCTTGAGCAATTTGTATAGTCAATTCCATTAAATTATCTGAATTAGTAATTCTATTCACAAGACCAAGTTGTTTTGCTTCTTGAGCCGAGAAAGTTCTACCCGTTAGGCAAATTTCCATTGCATTATTCTTTCCAATGATTTTAGGCAATCTCTGCGTTGCCCCACCTCCACATATGATCCCTAAATTGATTTCAGGTTGTGAAAATTTTGCATCTTCACTTGATACTATAATGTCACACATCATTAATATCTCGCAGCCACCTCCAGATGCAACACCTTGTACTGCTGCTACTATAGGTTTTTTTATTTTCTCAATATTTTCCCAAATTTCTGGAAATTTTGGGTTGATAGCTAGTTCCTTAATATCAGCACCAGCTGAAAAATTTTCTTCTCCCGTTAATATAATACATTTTATTTTAGGATTATTATCTGCTTGCTGCAAAACAAAGACTAACTCATCTGATAATTCTTTATTTAATGCGTTGTATTGCTTAGATCTATTTAGCTGAATTAACTGTATATTATTGCTTATATTGCTTACTCTTATATTTTTAATATTCATTACGTTTCACTTTTGGCAAGATTTGCAATAAAAAGTGGATCTACCCGACTGATTAATTCTTGAAATTAAAGAATTACAATTCACTCTTTTGCATTTCATTTTTTCTCTATTATAAACATTAAATTTATATTGAAAATAGCCGCTTTCCCCCTTAATATTTTTATGATTTTTAATTGTAGAGCCGCCAACCTTAATTGCATCATCTAAAATGTATTTAATTGCTGAAATTAGCTTGGTAATTTTCTTTTCATCTTTAGCTAGATTTTTTGAAATTGTCAGCGGTGATATTCTTGCCCTATATAATGCTTCTGAAGCATAAATATTTCCAATACCAGCAACTATATTCTGATTTAGCAAAGAGGTTTTTATATTACCTGTTCTTGTTGTTAATTTATTGATTAGATATTTTGTATTAAATTTATTACTCAACGCATCAATACCAAGATTGTTTTTTAGATTTTCTAAAACCAAGTTGTCTGGAGATATTATTTTAAAGAAACCAAATTTTCTGATGTCATGATAGTTTATGATAACATCATTTGTCATAAAAAATCTTACATGAATATGCTTATCTTCATTATTGATTAAAGAATTGATTTTTTGAGATGAACTTAGAAAGTTTCCTGTCATACCTAGGTGAACTAAGATTTTAAATTCATTGCTTAGATAAATTATAATATACTTTGCAATACGTTCAATTTTAATTACTTTTGAATTTTTAATAGTTTCATCAAAATTATGTGGTATTTTATATCTTAGTTTGCTTGTATTTACTTCAATTGAAATAAACTTATTACCGATCATATATTCGGATAAGTTATTCTTAATAATCTCAACTTCAGGTAATTCAGGCATATTTAAATTTAATTATAGAAACTAATATAGAAAAAATTGAAAAATAAATAATGTCAAACAATAAAAAATACTTTTTTGGTAATTCAGAGGTTTCTAAAGAAAAAAAAATCGATAGTGTAAAGGGTGTATTTGACTCAGTAGCAGAAAAGTACGATATCATGAATGATGTTTTATCAATTGGAACTCACAGAATATGGAAGGATATATTAGTAAACTCTATACTAGGACTTAAAAGCAGCACTCGTAGTTTTTCTCACTTAGATTTAGCCTCCGGAACAGGCGATATTGGCTACAAACTGCTAGATAAAAAAAGCGATAACACATCTATCTTTATGATGGATATAAATGAAAGTATGTTAGGCCAAGCTATGAACAGGAGAGAATATTCTAAACATAGAGATAGCATTCAGTTTGTAGTCTCTGACGCAGAAAAAATACCCTTAGAAGATAATTCTATAGATACAGTAAGCATAGCATTTGGGATAAGAAATGTAGCTTCAATTGAAAATGCCTTATCTGAGATATATAGGGTACTAAAATATGGTGGGAAATTTTTTTGTCTTGAATTTTCAAAAGTTGAGATACCCATGATTGATAATCTCTATGAGTTTTATTCAAAAAATATTATTCCAGAAATTGGATATATTGTTACAAAAGACAGAGATTCATATCAATATTTGGTAGAAAGCATTAGTAGATTTCCTCGACAGGAGGAATTTATTGATATTATAAGACAAGCAGGATTTACGAGACCAAAATTTACAAATTTGTCTGGTGGAATTGCTGCCATTCACTCTGGTTGGAAAATATAAAGTTGTAAATATGACATATTTTTCTAATTTATATCAAACTATCAAACTTGGGATATTATTTTATAATTGTGAGTTACCAGAAAAATTTGTTCCTCCTGAAAAAAACTCAATCCTTATTAGAATATTCCGAGGGAAAAGAAAAAAAAATAAGACTTTTTCAAATGTTTTAGAAAGCCTTGGACCCTCATACATAAAATTGGGTCAATTTCTTGCAACTCGCCCTGATATTATTGGAAGAGAACAAGCAAATGAACTCTCATTCTTGCAAGATAATCTTCCAACTTTTAATAAGGATATCTCCATCGGAATTATTGAGAGTGAATTTAATACCAACGTTGAAGATGTGTATGATGAGTTTGGTGATGCAATTGCAGCTGCCTCGATTGCACAAGTTCACAAAGGGTTAATTAATAAGGAACAAAAAGTTGCTGTAAAAATACTCAGACCGAGCGTTGATAGGAAATTTAAAAAGGATTTTGAATATTTTTATTTTATAGCAGATCTTTTTGAAAAGATTAATCCTGAATTAAAAAGATTAAAATTTAAAGACTCAATAATGACAATGCAAAGATCCGTTCAGATGGAGATGGATTTGAGATTTGAAGCAGCAGCAATATCAGAAATTAGTAATAACATGCAAACTGATGATGAATATGTTGTGCCAAGAGTATTTTGGGAAAAAACTACAAAAAAAATACTTACAATTGAATGGATAGATGGAATTTCAATAAAGGATAGAGATCTATTGATTAAAAATGGTTTCAATCTTAAGGAACTTGCACGAATTGTTATCCAGTCATTTTTAACTCAAGCGTTAAGAAATGGATTTTTTCATGCTGACATGCATCAGGGTAATTTGTTAGTTAACACAGAGGGTAAACTTGTTATCCTTGACTTTGGTATTATGGGTAGGCTCGGTGAAAAAGAACAAAATTTTCTAGCTGAAATTTTATGGGGATTAATAACCAAAAATTACAAAAGGGCAGCTGAAATACACTTTGAAGCAGGCTATGTGCCAAAAGATCAAAGGCTTGATGAGTTCAGTCAAGCCCTCAGGGCAATTGGTGAACCATTAACAGGTAAGAAAGCCAATGATATATCTATGGCAAATGTCTTAACGCAACTTTTTGAAGTCACAGAACAATTTCAAATGGAGACAAGACCAGAATTGTTGTTATTACAAAAAACAATGGTTGTAACTGAAGGGGTTGCAAGAGATTTAGATCCTGATTTAAATATGTGGGATATTGCTAAACCGGTTGTTTCAAAATGGATGGAAGAAAAAATTTCTCCAGAGAAAAAAATTAAAAAAACAATCGACGATATTTCAAAATTTGGTTCAGCAATAAATGATCTACCAGAATTAATTCATAGCGCAAAAATTGCTAATGAGAATATTCATAAAATATTGGATGCAAAAGATAAAAATAGGGAAAAACAAAATTTCTTTATGAAATCATTTTTTTGGATTATAACACTCTTTATTTTATTAAGTTCAATTATAATTTTATTGGATTAAAGGATGCTAAATCTCAAAGGTAAAAACATACTCTTAGTTATAAGCGGTGGGATTGCGGCATATAAGAGTCTTGAACTGATTAGGTCATTAAAAAAGTCAGGTTCTAATGTGCATGTGATTTTAACACAATCTGCTAAGGAATTTGTAACAGAACTTACTGTTTCCCAGTTAGCTCAAAATGAAGTTCATACAAATTTATTTGATTACCATAGTGAACTGCATATGGGGCACATAAATCTATCACGAACTATGGATTTAATTGTTGTAGCACCTGCGACAGCTAATATCATTGCTAAAATGGCGAATGGAATAGCAGACGACCTGGCTTCTACGACATTGTTAGCATCAAATAAACCAATAATTATTGTTCCTGCTATGAACCCTCAGATGTATCAAAATGCAATTACAAAAAAAAATATAAAAAAAATTAGAGAGAATGGCATTTATGTATTTGGACCTTCTCATGGAGAAACTGCCTGTGGTGAAAATGGTATGGGTAGAATGGAAGAGCCTGCAGATATACTTGGGTATATTATCGAGTTTTTTCAAAAAAGAACAAAACTTAAGAACAAGACTGCATTTGTTACAGCGGGACCAACAATCGAACCAATAGATCCAGTGAGGTATATCACAAATAATTCTTCTGGCAAGCAAGGCTACGCAATAGCAGCATCTTTATCACAATTTGGTGCAAAAACAACATTGATAAGCGGCCCATCAAATGAGCCAATACCAGACGGTGTTAAGTGCATAAAAATCGATACAGCAAAGGAAATGCTTGATGCAGTCCAGAGTATATCACCCGCCGATATTGGAATATTTGCTGCAGCAGTTGCGGATTGGAAAGTAAAGAATTATTCCAATCAAAAAATAAAGAAAGATAGAAGCGTTCCAAGTCTAGAATTAACTGAAAATACAAATATTATAAAAACTATTGTGAATAATCCAAATACAAAGCCAAAACTAGCAATTGGATTTGCTGCAGAAACAGAAAATTTAATTGAGAATGCTAAAAACAAGTTGGAAAAAGTAAATATGGATTGGCTGCTCGCTAATGATGTATCCAAGAAAAACAATGTTTTTAATGGGGAAGATAATACTATAGTCTTTTTCAATAAATCAAATATAGAGAATTGGAAGAAAATGTCAAAGATGGATGTTGCAAATAAGTTATCTAATTTGAT
>JAYPSX010000073.1:0-6442 GCA_038133315.1 Hyphomicrobiales bacterium | reverse complement strand
TAAGAGTCGAAAATTATTTTCATCCAAAGTATTTTGATAAAAATCACTCCAAAAAGAGATATTTTGTTCGACTGTTAGTTCTTCTTTTATAGCTAATTTATGGCCAAGATACGCAATCATACCTTTTGGTGAAAAAACTGAACCATTTTTGTCTGAAAATGAAATACTACCTGAATCACATCTTTCTATACCTGCAATCAACTTTAATAAAGTTGACTTTCCCGTTCCATTTTTACCAAAAAGAATAGTTATTTTATCAGCTGAAAGATCTATATTGGTATCTTCAAAAACTTTTTTTTCTCCATAAGAAAAATTCAAACCTTGTACGTGTAATTCCATAAGCATAAAATGTGTTTGTTTATTTATTATTATATAGATATCATTAAATACTTACACGATCAAAATATACTTGAATGTCTGTTCTATCGTGGTAAAACAATATAAAAATTCAGGTCAATTAGAAGATAAAAAATGAGCAAAAAATGAGTGCATATGAAAATTATTTAAAAGATATAGAGACACGAAAAACAGAGGGTCTTAACCCTAAACCAATTGAAGATAGCCATACAGTTATAGAACTAATTAGCCACATAAAACAAAACAATGCACACAAAAAAGATTGCTTAGATCATCTAATTTACAATACGTTGCCCGGTACAACTGGGGCAGCAAAAGAGAAAGCAAAATTTCTAAAAGAAATCATATTGGGCTCACTTCAGATTCCAGAAATAGATAATAAATTTGCTTTTGAATTATTATCTCATATGAAAGGTGGGCCATCCATAGAAGTCCTAATTGATCTTGCATTAGGTGACAATGAAAAGACGGCTCAAATGTCTAGTAATATTCTCAAGAGTCAGGTATTTTTATATGATGCAGACATAGAAAGACTCAAACAAGCTTATGAAAATGGTAATAAAATTGCAACAGATATCCTACAAAGCTATGCAAATGCTGAGTTCTTCACAAACCTCCCTGATGTTGAAGAAGAAATAGACGTCGTAACCTTCATTGCTGCAGAGGGTGATATTTCAACGGATCTACTCTCTCCTGGCAATCAGGCCCATTCAAGAGCAGATAGAGAATTGCATGGGAAATGTTTTATCTCTGCTGAGGCACAATCTAAAATTCTTGAACTAAAAAATAAATACCCCGACAAACGGATTATGCTCATAGCTGAAAAGGGTACTATGGGAGTTGGTTCATCTCGGATGTCTGGCGTGAATAATGTTGCCTTGTGGACAGGGAAAAAAGCAAGCCCGTATGTGCCATTTGTGAATTTTGCTCCTATCGTTGCCGGTTCATATGGAATCTCACCAATATTTCAAACAACTATTGAGGTTACTGGTGGTATTGGTATCAACTTAAAGAATTGGATTAAGGCTATAGATAATAATGGTCATCCAATATTAAACAATGACGGTAACCCTGTTCTAACACAAACTTACTCAGTTGATACTGGTACTGTACTAAAAATTAATACAAAAACAAAGAAACTCTATGATGAAACAGGTCAGAAAGAATTAGTTGATATATCGTCTTCATTCACACAACAGAATCTCGATTTTATCAGGGCGGGTGGTTCATATGCAGTGGTATTTGGAAAAAAACTTCAAAATCTTGCATGTCAGATATTAAAAATTAGTTTGAATTCACCTTATGCGGAAACAAATATTGTATCAATTCCAAATCAAGGAATGACTGCTGTAGAGAAGATATTTAACGCTAATGCTATTGGTGTTGATAACAAAATTAATCTACATGCAGGTTCTGATGTGAGGGTGAAAGTAAATATAGTTGGTTCACAAGATACTACTGGTCCAATGACCGTGCAAGAATTAGAAGCGATGGCAGCAACAACTATTGCGCCTACAATAGACGGGGCCTATCAATCAGGATGCCATACGGCATCAGTCTGGGATCTAAAAGCACAGCAAAATACTCCAAAATTAATGAAATTTATGAATCAATTTGGACTCATTACTGGCCGTGATCCAAAAGAGAATTATCACCCCATGACTGATGTTATTCACAAAGTTCTAAACGATATAACGGTTGATGATTGGTCAATAATTATAGGAGGTGACTCTCATACAAGAATGTCAAAAGGGGTTGCCTTTGGTGCTGACTCAGGAACGGTCGCGCTTGCATTAGCAACTGGCGAAGCTTCAATGCCTATCCCAGAGTCAGTTAAAGTTACTTTCAAAGGTAAAATGGAAAGCCATATGGATTTCCGGGATGTTGTTCATGCAACACAAGCTCAAATGCTTGAGCAATTTGATGAAAATGTATTCCAAGGTAGAATAATTGAGGTACATATTGGTACACTTCTTGCAGATCAGGCATTTACATTCACAGATTGGTCTGCAGAAATGAAAGCAAAAGCAGCGATTTGTATTTCTAATGATGAAACCCTAATTGAGTCACTTCAAATAGCAATATCTAGGATAGAGACTATGATTGAGAAGGGGATGGATAACTCAAGTGGTATGCTCAATAATTTAGTAAATATTGCTAAAAAAAGAATTAATCAAATAAAGACAGGTGAAAAACCAACATTAAAGCCTGATTCAAATGCAAAATATTACGCAGAAGTGGTTGTTGATCTTGACAAAATAGTTGAACCAATGATTGCAGACCCAGATGTTGAAAATATCGATATATCAAAGAGATATACTCACGATACAATCAGACCAATTTCTTATTATGAAGCTGCAAAGAAGGTTGACCTTGGATTTGTTGGATCTTGTATGGTTCATAAGGGCGATCTAAAAATTGTAGCAAAAATGCTAAGGAATCTTGAAAAAACTGAGGGTGGGGTTAAATTTAAAGCACCACTAGTTGTTACGGCGCCAACATACAATATTATAGATGAGCTAACTGAGGAGGGTGATTGGGAAATTCTTCAAAAATACTCAGGGTTTGAATTTGATGATACAAATCCAAAGAGTATAGCACGTACAGAATATGAGAATATACTTTATCTGGAGAGACCAGGTTGCAATTTATGTATGGGTAACCAAGAAAAAGCTGCGAAAGGTGATACTGTCCTTGCAACATCAACAAGGTTATTCAAAGGTCGTGTTGTAGAAGACTCAAATGCTAAAAAGGGTGAGTCCCTATTAGCTTCTACTCCCGTTGTTGTATTATCAGCTATCTTGGGAAGAACCCCAACACTTGCTGAATACAAATCGGCAGTTGATGGCATTGATTTAACCAAGTTTATACCACCAAAATCAGGAGATATTAGAGACTCCCTATCAATTCATTATTAAATTTTGTATTTTAAGTTATAAGTGATTAAATCTTTAATTTAGACTATTCAATAACTCAAGTATGTCTTTTCCGAATGTTTTTATATTATGGGGTTTCTCACCATCCATGATTAAAGCATAATCCAATAGAACCCTTACTAGTGTTTCTACTTCTTTAGATTTATTACTTTTGACTTTCCTCTGAATTAACTCGAAGATCGGGTGATTTGGATTAATTTCTAGTATAGGTTTACTTAGTTGAAATCCTTGCCGCTCAACTAGTATCTTTTGCATTGTCTTATCATAACCATTATCTGCAATTGCAATGCAAGCTGGACTCTCAACGAGACTTGCATTACTCCTTACTTCACTTACATTATCAACCAAAATCTTTGATAATAGTGGTAGTAAATCCGATAAATTGGACTTGTTATCCTTTTTTTTATTTTTTTTATGAGATTTATCGGCGATATCTATGTCAGCTATTTCATCTCTTGCATGCGCCACATGTTTTAATTCATAATTTTCATATAAATTTTGAATTGTAGTCCAAAAACTATCCACTGGATCAGTGAGAATTACTACTTCAATATCTCTCGCCTTAAAGCCTTCCAATATTGGATTAGCAATTGCGGACTCAAAATCATCCGCAGTCATATAATAAATAGATTTCTGGCCTTCTTTAAGATCTTTGATGTATTGATCAAGTGACCTTAATTCTTTATCAGATTTTGTAGAATTAAATCTTAATAATTTTAATAGCTCGCTCTTTTTTTCAAAATCTTCATAAATACCTTCTTTTATGACAGCGCCGAATGTTCTCCATAAGGTCTCATAAGTTTCATTTTCATCCTTAGCTATTTTTGTAAGCGTAGAAATAATTCTGTTTTTTACAGCATTTTTTATAGATAAAAGTATATGATTTTCTTGAAGCACTTCTCGACTCACTGTAAGAGGGATATCTGCACAATCAATTACACCGGTTACAAATCTAAAATATGCTGGAATAACCTCGGTATCTTCACTAATTAATACTCTTTTTACATAGAGCTTTAACTTAGCTTTTCTTTGTTGATCAAATAAGTCAAATGGTCTAGCTGAAGGTATATATAATAGTACATTATACTCATATCTGCCCTCAGCTTTGTAATGTATTGTTGATAAAGGTTTGTCAAAGTTATGACTTATGAGATTATAATGTTCATGATATTGCTGCTCTGTGACATCCTTCTTTGCCTTCATCCAGATTGCACTTGCTGAATTAATTTGTTCATCTGGACTACTATCTCGTCCAGCAATGAAAATTGGGAAGTTAATATTATCTGAGTATTTTGTTATAATACTTTTCAAATTAGCGTATTCTAGAAAATCTTTTGACTCTTCATTTATTTCAATCGTAATACTTGTCCCAACGGGATGCTCGTTTTTGTACTTTTCAATTGAATAGGATCCTGTTCCATCGGATGCCCATAAATTAACATCTTCAGAGTCATACTTCCTAGAGATCACTTTTACATTGTTGGATACAATGAAGGCAGAATAAAAACCAATACCAAATTGACCAATTTGCATGGTGCTACTTTTGTCTTCAGATAAACTTTCAATAAAAGATTTTGTTCCTGATTTTGCGATGGTTCCAAGATTTTCACCTAACTCTTCAGATGTCATCCCAATCCCATTATCAGAGATAGTAATGGATTTAGCTTTTTCATCAATTTTGATATTTATTTTTAACTCTTCAGTTTTGAGGTCTGACTGTTTTGCTGCTAGGTATCTTAATTTATCACAGGCATCAGATGCATTTGATATTAGTTCTCGAAGGAATATTTCTTTATTTGAATATATAGAATGTGTGAGAATTTGAAGTAATCTGCTTACCTCAGCTGTAAATTCTTTTTTTATAGGTTGTTTTGCCATTTGTTTCCTTAAAAATTTCCTATTTATTAAATAAGTAATGTCTCTATTTATATAGGTAACAATAATTTATTTTCCAACAGGTTATCTTTCTAATAGTGATTTTTTTTATGTATGCTAAACTTAAAATAGAAATATAAATTGGTTCGATGACAAATATTTTAAATATAAAAAAATATGCACCTTTATACACAAAGAATGATTTGGATAATCGCTCAAATTCTCCAAAAAAAAATATACAAAATAAAATTACAGCATTTTCACGTGAAGAACTTAATTCAATACTAATTATATACGGGCGGAAAGTGGTATCAGGAGAATGGAAGGATTATACAATTGATACTTTAAATGATCAGGCAATTTTTTCTGTATATAAGAAAACAAATGAATTACCACAATTTAGTATTTATAAAATACCAAAGCTAAAAAACTCACAAGGAATGTATCAAATCAAAAGTACAGATGGTAGGATACTAAAAAGGGGAAGCGAACTTCCCCTCGTTTTAAAAATCTTAGAAAAAGATAAGAGTAAATATAAAATAATTTAAATTACTACCTTCTTTGTCCGAATAGTTGAATTAATAATATAAATAGGTTGATGAAATCAAGATACAATCTTAATGCACCCATAATTGCTTTTCGACCAGATATATCAGAACTATCACCTTGATAATATATTTCTTTTATTTTTTGTGTATCGTATGCTGTAAATCCAGCAAAAATTAGAACACCTAAAACAGATATTCCAAATTGCATTCCACTTGAACCGATAAATATATTTACGATAGAAGCTAGGATAATGCCGATCAGACCCATAAATAAGAAAGCTCCCCAAGCTGATAAATCTTTTTTAGTGGTATAACCATAAATACTCAGAGCTCCAAAGGCACCTGAGGTTATTAAAAATACGCGAGAAATACTGTTTCCTGTGTACGCAAGAAAAATATATGACAATGACAATCCCATTAAACCTGAGAAAACCCAAAAAGATGTTTGGGCCGCACTAAAGGACATCCTTGTAATTCTTGCGCTAAGATAGAAGACCATCCCAAGAGGTGCAAGCATTATTACCCAAATTAGTGGGGTTTGTGCTAAAGCGATGTAAACACCAGATACAGCTGCAAAATAAGCAACAAGAGCAGTGATCAAAAGACCAATAGCCATGTAATTGTATACTCGTAACATATACGTGCGCAAACCTTGATCAATTTCGGCAGCAGCGTAAGAGGATTTACTATAAGTGTTTGGTTCCATTTTTGTCTCCATAAAATTTC
>JAYPSX010000072.1:0-6465 GCA_038133315.1 Hyphomicrobiales bacterium | reverse complement strand
TATAATAAAGTAGATATGATTAACATTAATTTAGCAAAGGATTCATTGAAAGAGTTAGAGGTGGATAACATTGGTTTAAATAGTTTGGACTATAGATATTTGGATTGTTTGATTGAAAATCATAATGGAGGTCCTGCAGGTATTGAGTCTATCGCAGCATCGATGGGAGAAGCTCGTGACGTACTTGAAGATGTAATTGAGCCATATTTAATTCAAAAAGGATTTATAAATAGAACGCCAAGGGGAAGGGTTATATCACAGAAATCGATTATTGAAATAAAAGATAGATTGAAAAAAGATAATAAATGACAAATTATAGTCATATTTGCAAACTAAATTTGTTTCGTAAAATAAATATATATAATATTGTACATTGTTGAACTAATTTTAAATTGAAAATAATATGGAAGAAACACAAATCGTTACAGACTTAAGTCTAATAGGTCTTTTCTCTGAAGCGGATATTATTGTAAAAATAGTGATGATTGGTCTCATGATAGCATCAATATTTTCATGGGCAATCATAATTGAAAAACTCGTTCTAATAAAATTAGTAAACAGGAATGCGATTAAGTTTTACAGAGATTTTTGGAGCAGCAACATAAATGATATAGATGTAGCTTATAGAAACTCAAGAAATAATCCGATGGCAAAAATTTTCAATGCTGGGATTAAAGAGTGGAATACAACATTTAAAATTCACAAAAATATGTCAATAGATGGTGTAAAACAGAGAATTGAAAAAGCTATGAACGTTCAAATGAATATTGAGCTTGATAAATTAGAAAAGAAATTATTATTCTTAGCATCGGTTGGTTCAACAGCCCCATTTATTGGTTTATTTGGAACTGTTTATGGCATTATGAATAGTTTTTCAGCGATAGCGGCATCGAAGAGTACAAATCTAGCGGTTGTTGCCCCTGGAATAGCAGAAGCACTATTTGCAACAGCGATTGGACTGTTTGCAGCAATCCCAGCTGTTATGTTTTATAATAAAATATCAAGCGATATTTCTCGAGTTACATCAAATCTTGAAAATTTTAGCGATGAATTCATCAATTATTTTAGTAGGCAAATTGATGCACAAATGGTCGCTGATGATTTTGATGATAATTACGAAAGTCAAGATGAAGAGTACTAATATTTACAAAGATGGCAGTAAGTTTAAAAACATTACCGAATAATCGAAGAAGGGTCAGAAAAAATAATCCCATATCCGATATTAATGTGACTCCACTCGTCGATGTGATGCTTGTATTATTAATTGTTTTTATGGTAACAGCCCCATTGTTAACTGTAGGTGTTCCAATTGAATTACCAAAAACAGATGCAGAGCAAATGAGTGAAGAGTCTGAGCCTCTTACAATTACGTTGGACAAAGAAGGTAATATTTATATCCAAGAAATGGAGATTCCTTTCGCTGAGCTTGGTGAGAAATTAAAGGCAATTGGAATGGGTAATTATGATCAAAAAATTTACATAAACGGTGACAAAAATATAAATTATGAAATGCTTATGAAAGTCATGGCAAAGATAAATTTAGCAGGCTATACATCAATAGGTCTTGTTACGGATATAGAAACATAATATGTTATCAAGACCCCTATCTATCTCATTATCTATCCATTTATTTTTTATATCCATAATTATAATAGGTTTACCATCTTTTAATAAATTTGATGAAGTGCCTACATCAGTCATTGAAATAGAGTTAATTGTAAATGAATTATCAAAGGAAATACAGGGGCAAGATGACAATAATGAAGAGTCAACTCAAGATCTAAAAAAATATAGCGCAACACCAAATATCAACCCATCTGCTAGAAGCGACTCCACTAATAATATGACGATTGATGAACAAATTGAAACAGAATCAACTATCCTTTCTAAGGAAGAACCAAAAGAAGAAATATCAGAAGTTTTTGCTACCCCAAGCGCAAAACCTAAACTAAGTAAATTGAATGATAAATTATTAACTAATTTAGAATACGATGAAAAAAAAGAGGAAAGTAAGGAAGTTACCGCGCTTCTTGATAAGTTTCCTGATGATAGGAATATTGGAGAAGTTATAGAAAATGTGCCAGAAAAGAAGGAAATTGTCAAAAAAGCAGATACAATATCATCAGGAGATATTCTAAATATGAAAAGACAGATAGAAATGTGCTGGAATCCTCCAATAGGTGTAAGAGGAGCGGCAAATCAAAGGGTGCAGGTACAGATTTCATTAGCTAAGGATGGAAGCATTTTGAATGTGGAGCCAATTACGAGAGCAACAAATGATGTCAGTAAAATTGCAATTGAGGCCGCCGTTAGAGCTGTAAAGCAATGTGAGCCTTACAAGCTACCAATCGATAAATATGATTTATGGAAAGAAATTAAATTTACATTTGATCCAAGAAATATGATGGGTGGATGACATGAGGACTAAAATTAGATATATATTGACTGTTATAGCTATATTATTATTTCAGATTAGATATCCGCAAGCAGCTCTAGAAATTAATGTCAATGATGGTAATTTAAAACCACTTCCAATTGCAATTCCATCGGTAATCGATAAACAGGGTTTAGAAAAAGATCTAGGATTTGATATATCTCGTGTAATTGCAAGTGACCTTGCTGGTTCGGGGTTATTTTACCCAATAAATCCAAAAGCATTTCTGGAAAATCTTAACTCAATAAGTCAAAAACCAAATTTTAATTCCTGGCGGGTGATTAACGCTGAGACTTTATTGTCTGCTGAATTATCATATAGGGAAAATGATATAGTGAGGATTGATTACAGACTTTGGGATGTTGTTGCAGAGAAGGCACTTATTGAACAAACATTAACAACTTCAAGAAATAAATGGAGGAGTTTAGCTCATGTAATTGCAGACACAGTTTACACAAGGCTAACTGGCGAAAAGGGGTATTTTGATACAAAAGTTGCTTTTATTGCAGAAAGTGGTCCAAAGACAAATAGAATGAAGAGATTAGCTATTATGGATCAAGATGGGTTTAATCCCCGACTATTAACAACGGGCAATGACCTAGTATTAACACCCAGATTTAGTCCAAATTCGGAAGATCTCGTATATCTTTCATATAGAAATGGACAGCCTCAGGTATATATCTATAACCTTGAATCAAAACAAACTTATGTAGTTGGTTCATTTCCTGGTATGACATTTGCTCCAAGATTTTCTCCAGATGGCAAGAAGATTATTATGAGTCTACAAGAAGGCGTTGGTTCTAATATTTTTGAGATGAATTTGAGTAATTTTGAAAGAAGGAGACTCACAAATACACCCGACATAAACACGGCACCGAGTTACTCTCCTGATGCAAAAAATATTGTATTTGAATCAGATAAATCTGGCACACAGCAATTATATGTGATGGATGTAAATGGAACTAATGTGAGAAGAATTAGTTATGGAACCGGAAGCTATTCTACGCCGGTATGGTCTCCAAGGGGGGACTATATAGCCTTTACGAAGATATCAAAGGGAAGATTTATGATTGGTGTAATGTTTGCTGATGGGAGTGGAGAAAGAATAATTACTGATGGATTCCATAATGAAGGTCCAACTTGGGCTCCCAACGGAAGGGTATTAATGTTTTTTAGAGAGTCACCAGGTGAGACAGGTGGTGCTATGATATATTCCGTTGATATAACCGGATATAATGAAAAATTAATAGAAACACCTGGGTTTGCATCCGATCCTTCATGGTCTAATCTACTGAACTAAATATTACATCATTTGTTAACATTTTAGTGTTATGGTTAAAATTAGATTCTATATTTAAAGGGGAATAAACAATGATATATAAAAAAGCACTCAATCTTTCCGTGACTTTTTTATTAATTTTTATCCTAACAGGATGTGCATCAAGGCAAAAGATAGAGCAAGTCTTGTTTGGTGGTGGAAATGATAATGAAGCTGACATCGTATCCAATGCAATACCTGGATCATCGCAGGACTTCACAGTTAATGTTGGTGACAGAGTATTTTTTGCAACAAATTCGACTAGTTTAGATGATGATGCAATGGCAATACTTGAGAGACAAGCTTCTTGGTTAGAATTATACCCTGAAATTGATATTATTGTTGAAGGTCACGCTGATGAGAGAGGAACAAGAGAGTATAACCTAGCTTTAAGTGCAAAAAGAGCTGAAGTAGCTGTTTCATATCTTGAGAGCCTTGGAATAGGTAGTGAAAGGATTGAAACTATATCATACGGTAAGGAAAGACCTGTTGCAGCGTGTTCATCTGAAGCGTGTTGGTCTCAAAATAGGAGAGCAGTATCTGTTGTAATTGCAGATAATTGATTTGAATTCCTACTAGATATTTTAAAAACATTCATATATTATTTTGCCATGAAAAATATGGATAGGCATCTATTGTCTAACTAATAATTATGAATTTTGAAGATAAATTACCCCTATCAGTTCATCAAATTGATGACTTATTCTCTTCACTAGTTGATATAAGAAGAATAGCGCTAGCTGTTTCAGGTGGCAGAGATAGTTTAGCATTAATGTTTTTAATCAATAAATGGCTAAAAAATAATAAATTTGAAAAGGACGTTGTTGTTTTAACTGTCAATCATCAGCTCAGAGAAGGGTCAAATGCAGAATGTGCCGAAGTTGCATTGATTGCTCAAGAGTATGGTTTTCATCATAAGATACTTATTTGGCATCATGGAAATATAAAAACCTCGATACAAGAGAAGGCAAGAAATGCAAGATATGACCTAATGATAAATTATTTAAAAGAAAATGGTATTGATAATCTTATCACAGGTCACACATTAGATGATAAAATTGAGACATTTTTAATGAGGCTATCAAAAGGAAGCGGATTAGAGGGTTTGAAATCGATACAAGCAAGTCGTAACTTAAATGGAATAAACTTATTGAGACCGCTATTAAAAATAACCAGAGATCAAACGACTAAAATTTTAGTTTCACAAAACATCGGATGGATTGATGATCCAACAAATACTGATGAAAAGTATGAAAGAATAAAAATAAGAAACAACATATCAACTCTAGAAAGACTTAATATAAGTAGAGAAATGCTTCAGTTGACATTAAACAGATTGGGAAGGGCTCATGAGGTAATAAGCAATGTTACAGAAAAGGCTCTTCTTGAAGTTTTACATTTTGACAGTCTTGGTTATGTGTCATTGGATTATGATATTTTGAAAGCATATCCCTATGAAATTATCATTAAGGTCTTCGAAAGGGCTTTAATTTATGTGAATGATAAAAGGGTATCACTTCAATCATTAGAGAGAGTTTGTTCTGAAGTTATCCAAACAAGAAATCCGAAGACAATAAATGGTTGTGTCATATACACAAAGAAAAATATTATATATATTACAAGAGAGAATAGAGACATTGAAAGTTTTAATCTGAAGGTAGGCGATCTTCACGTATGGGATAATAGATTTAAAATTTTTTTGAAGTCCTTTAATGAAGATTTCATAACCATAAAAAATTTAGGTAGATCAAAAGAACTAAAATATTTGAGCAAAAATACTATTTATGAAAATATTCCAATGTATGTCCTAAACACACTACCTGGTGGATTTATAAAAGATAAGCTTGTATTAATGCCTAACATACACAATATATATAATAGCGGATATTTAGATGTTAAATTCAAGCTGCAAAAGAAGAATTAAATAAGTGTAGATATTATACAAAGGATCTTAAATTGGGTGGTTTAAAGAATATAATTATTTGGTTGGTCATCGGCTTACTTATGATGGCATTGTACAACGTGTTTCAAACCTCAAGTGAAACAAGAGGTATCACAGAAATAAGCTATACAACACTTATATCAGAAGTTTCTGGAGGAAATGTAAGAGATGTTGTCATAACCGGTGATGAGATTCGAGGATCATTCAACGATGGATCCAGATTTCACTCATATACTCCTGATGACCCACAATTTATTGATAGACTAAATGACCAAGGTGTCATTATCAATGTGCAGCCAATTAAACAAAGTGCATTATTCTCAATTTTTGTTTCATGGTTTCCAATGCTACTTCTCATTGCTGTTTGGGTTTTTTTTCTCAAACAAATGCAAGGTGGCGGACGTGGAGCAATGGGATTCGGGAAATCCAAAGCGAAATTGTTAAATGAAAAAAAAGGAAAAGTGACATTTGCTGATGTAGCTGGGATTGATGAGGCAAAAGAAGATTTAGAAGAAATAGTAGAGTTTCTGAAAGACCCAAGAAAATTTCAGTACTTAGGAGGAAAAATCCCAAAAGGGGCATTGCTTGTTGGACCACCTGGGACTGGAAAAACACTATTAGCAAGAGCAATAGCTGGCGAAGCGGGTGTGCCATTTTTCACAATATCTGGTTCAGATTTTGTTGAGATGTTTGTAGGGGTTGGGGCAAGCAGAGTAAGAGATATGTTTGAACAAGCTAAAAGAAGTGCTCCATGTATAATCTTTATTGATG
>JAYPSX010000071.1:0-6473 GCA_038133315.1 Hyphomicrobiales bacterium | reverse complement strand
GATTTTATACTTTCTTCAAGCTTATTAGAAGTGATACCTAAATTAGGATAATTTGTCTCATTAGCCAAATCAAATAAGTCACTTATCACAGATGAAGCAGTAGGAAGTCTTCCTGCACCAGGCCCCACAAGCATTATCTCACCAAAAAAGTTGCCCCTTATAAATATTGCATTCTTTTCCATATCAACCATTGCAAGGTTTGAATCCATAGGAAGGAGCGTCGGCCTAACGACCTGAATGACCTCACCATTTTTTTGTTTTTTTGATATACCCAATAATTTTATTTTGTATCCATAATCCTTTGCAGCTAAAATATCATCTAATTCAATCTTAGTAATTCCTTTCACATCAATATCAATAAAATTTATTTCTTTTGAATAAGCAATACTAGATAATATTGCAAGCTTGTGTGCAGTATCATATCCCTCAATGTCAAAAGTTGGATCTGACTCAGCAAACCCAAGGTCCTGTGCTGATTTTAAAGCAGCGTTGAAATTTACACCATCTCTTTCCATTGAGGTTAAGATATAATTACATGTGCCATTCAGAATTCCATAAATTGCCGAAATACTATTTGACGCAGTGCTTTCTTTTAAGGTTTTAATTATTGGGATTGCACCTGCTACAGCAGCTTCAAATAAGATTTTTACATTATTTTTTTCTGCTAGATTAATAAGACGGTTTCCATGTTTTGCAATTAACGCTTTATTAGCTGTGATAACATGTTTTTTTTCTTTTAAAGCAGTTTCCACAACCTCTAGGGCTATGCCGTCTTCACCACCAACTAATTCCATCACTACATCAACTTCTGGATTAAGTGATAGTTCAAGTGGATTATCAAACCACGGATAATTATCAATTTTTAGATCACGTTTCTTATTCTTATTTTTTGCAGTAATGCCGGTAATCTTAATCTTTGCATTTGTCTTGCTTTCAATTGAATCTAAATTTTCCTTTAAAATTTGGAGTACGCCTTGCCCTACACTTCCAAGACCAACTATACCGATTTTAATTTCTTTCATTATATATAGACAATTTTATTATTTATTTGATTTAAAGAGATGCTTCTTAATATTTCTTGCTGCTTGTCTAATGCGATGTTCATTTTCAACAAGTGCAATTCTCACGTAACCCTCGCCTTCAGTTCCAAAGCCGACTCCTGGTGAGACCGCTACCATAGTTCTTTTAAGGAGAAGCTTTGAGAATTCTACAGACCCTAGTTCTTTAAACTGGTCAGGGATAGGTGCCCATGCAAACATAGATGATGCGGGTTCAGGTATGTCCCATCCAGCATTCAGAAAAGATTTTACTAATACATCTCTTCTTGATTTATATATCTTTCTAATTTCACCAATACAATCTTGAGGTCCATTGAGAGCTGCTGATGCTGCAACTTGAATTGGTGTATATGCGCCATAGTCAAGGTATGATTTTACTCTAATTAGTGCTGATATAATTCTCTCATTACCGACTGCAAAACCAATTCTCCATCCAGGCATAGCATATGTTTTTGACAATGATGTGAACTCAACTGAAACAGACTTTGCACCATTTATTTGAAGAATAGATGGAGGTGGATTATCATCAAAATATATCTCTGAGTAGGCTAAATCAGATAGAATAATAAGATCATGTTTCTTACAAAAATTAACAATATCCTTATAGAAATCTAATGATGCATTCATTGCTGTTGGGTTTGATGGATAATTAACTACTAAAACTTTTGGTTTTGGATATGAATTTAGAACTTCATTCTCTAGCGCGCGCATGAAGTTCTCATCAGGTGTAGCTGGCATATTCCTTATGACACCACCAGAAATAATAAAACCAAATTGATGAATGGGATAAGTTGGATTGGGTGCAAGAATAATGTCACCAGGCGCAGTTATAGCCTGAGCTATATTTGCAAATCCCTCTTTGGATCCAAGAGTAGCAACAATTTCTGTTGAGGGATTTAATTTGACCCCAAACCTTCTTTCATAATACGCTGCCTGCGCTCTGAGCAAGCCAGGTATCCCTTTAGAAGCACTATACCTATTTGTTTTTGGTTTATTGATAGTTTCAATAAGCTTTTCTCTGATGTGGATAGGTGTTGGCATATCAGGGTTTCCCATCCCAAGATCAATAATATCATCCCCCGCAGCTCTACAGCTTGCTTTGAGTTTGTTAACGCTCTCAAATACATAGGGTGGTAGTAGCTTTATTCTATGAAATTCATTACTCATAATCGGGCAATCATATCTTTACATTACATTACGAGTATTAATATAAATTAGTTAAAAATCAAGGAAATAGAGAAATATGACTAATCCCAAGTTCTTCTGGATATCCGAGTATCAAGTTCATATTTTGGATTGCCTGACCACTAGATCCTTTTACAAGATTATCAATTGCCGATATGACCATTAAGGAACCTTCAATCCTGCCCGGAACAATCGATATGTGGCAATTGTTGGAACCTCTCACATTAATTGTGTTTGGTAAAACCCCATTTTCTAATATTGATATAAACTTTTCACCTCTGAAAGTTTGTCTATAAGTATCTATTATTTGTTCGTGCCCAATCTTTTCTCTAGTTTTTAGATGTGAAGTAATCAGTTCACCCCTATTCATTGGAATAAGATGAGGTACAAAATTTATCTTTGATTCTGTCTGTGCTATCCTTGTAATTTGCTGTTCAATTTCTGGAATATGCCTGTGCCCCGTCGCGCTGTATGGCCTCATTGATTCTGATATTTCTGAAAAAAGAAGATCCCTTTTTGGACTTCTGCCAGCACCAGTCACACCAGATTTGGCATCAACAGTAATATTCATACAATCAACTAAATTATGTTTTAATAGCGGGTATAAACCAAGTAAAGTTGCAGTTGGATAACAACCTGGACAAGCAACTAATTTTGATTTTTTTATTTTAGATCGATTTAATTCAGTCAGTCCATAGGTAAACTTTGTTAAATAATCAGCAGAGGCATGTTTAAAATTATACCAATTGCTGTAATCTTCTGCTGCCTCAAGTCTAAAATCGGCGGATAGATCTATAATTATTTTATTGGAGGGCAGTTCTATAAATATCTCATGAAACATACCATGTGGTAGGCAGCTAAAGATCACATCAACATTATTCCAATTGACATCTTCCCATTTTTGCAGGCAAATGTTTGTTTTGTCGGTCAAATAAGGAAATATTTCTCGCAGGTTTTGACCGGCGTGATTATTTGCCGTTGCAAATTCAAGTTTGACATTCGGATGTTTGATTAACAATCTGATTAAATCTGAACCTGTATAGCCAGAAGCGCCTATCACGCCAATTTTTATTAGATCAGCCATTTTATACCTATTACGTTCCGTAAGAAAAGGATACTTTTAAATCCATTATATGGACAAACCGGTTTGAAGTCGAATAAGAATATTCCTATCTTTTTGAGAATTGGAAGCTTCTTCTCGCTTTTGCCCTACCGTATTTCTTACGTTCGACAACACGTGAGTCTCTGGTAAGGAATCCACCAGCTTTTAATAAAGTACGATTTTCCGGATCATAATGTAACAGCGCTTTTGAAATTCCATGTCTGATAGCGCCAGCCTGACCAGATAAACCACCTCCTGAAACCGTACATGTAATATCAAATTTATT
The DNA here is from genome assembly GCA_038133315.1 of Hyphomicrobiales bacterium. Lineage (GTDB taxonomy): Bacteria > Pseudomonadota > Alphaproteobacteria > Rhizobiales > TMED25 > TMED25. Next base: position 2,842 of record JAYPSX010000071.1, on the reverse strand, counting down.
TTTATTATCAGTAGCATTTAATGGCTGTTCAACTATCATTCTCAATACTGGTCGGGCAAAAAATACCTCAAATTTCTTCCCGTTAACGGAAACCTGACCATTTCCAGGCTTTATCCATACTCTTGCTACTGCATTCTTTCTTTTTCCTGTAGCATATGCACGACCCAAATTATCGATTTTTTTCTCATAAATAATAAGATCAGCCATATCAGTATCTTCAACTTGTGTTTCAGGTTTTGTAGCTTCAAGTATATCTTCGTTTATTTCCACAACCATTCTAGTTTCTCCTCGAGTTTTTTATGTTCTTTTCAGCAAAATTCACCAGTTCCGGTTGTTGTGCTTCATGTGGGTGTTCGTTACCAGCATAAACCTTAAGATTCTTAAGTTGCTTTCTTGACAATGGACCTCCAGGAAGCATACGCTGAACTGCTTTCACAATAACTCGTTCAGGAAATCTACCATCTAATATATCAGCTGCAGTACGACTTTTAATTCCACCTGGATAACCAGTATGCCAGTAGTATGTCTTGTTGTCTCTTTTGAGACCTGTAAGATGTACTTTTTCTGCATTGATAATTATTACATTGTCACCGCAGTCGACATGTGGGGTAAAATGCGGTTTGTTTTTCCCCCTTAGAACATTTGCAACATGTGATGCTAAACGCCCTAAAACAACTCCATCTGCGTCAATTAGTATCCAATTTTTTTTGACTTCTGATGTTTTTATACTGATTGTTTTCATAATTTCCTCTTATAAATAATGCATAAATACAAGAAACATAAATAATGTCAATTAATTTCTTTTTATTTAATAAAAACAATAATATACATATACGGTAATATATTACCAATGAGCAAAAGGATATAAATCCATAATTTATTTTTTATCAAAGTAGTTACAATTCATTGCAGAACTCATAATAAAATAAAATTCTACTTAAATTGTAATAAATAGTATAAATTTGCATAATAAACAAAAAAGATAAAATCATAAAATATCAAAAATATGATAATTTACCATATAAAATAAAATAAGGAGAAATCATATGACAGACTCAAAAGGTTTTAACACCAAAGCAATTCACTCTGGTGCCGCTCCGGATCCGACTACTGGTGCTAGAACAACACCAATTTATCAAACAACATCATACGTATTTGAAAATACTGATCATGCAGCAGATTTATTTGCTGGAAGAGCTTTTGGTAATATATATACAAGAATTATGAATCCAACCCAGGATGTGCTCGAAAAACGAGTAGCAGAACTTGAGGGAGGAACAGCAGCATTAGCAGTTGCTTCTGGACATGCAGCACAATTCTTAGCATTTCATCCGTTAATGAGTCCTGGAAATGAATTCATTGCATCCAATAAGCTCTATGGTGGATCAATAAATCAGTTCAACCATTCCTTCAAAAAGTTTGGTTGGAATGTTCAATGGGCAAATGAAAATGAAATCGATAGCTACAAAAGACTTGTAAATGAAAAAACACGAGCTATTTTTGTTGAGTCAATTGCAAATCCAGGAGGCATAATTACTGATTTGGAGCCTATTGCTAGAGTTGCAGAGGAAGCTGGCGTCCCACTAATTGTTGATAATACTATGGCCACACCATATCTTTGTAAACCATTCGATCATGGCGCAAATATCATTATTCACTCATTAACCAAATTTTTAGGCGGTCAAGGTAATTCAATCGGTGGGATTATTGTTGATGGAGGAAACTTTGATTGGTCTAAGAATGATAAATATCCTGATTTGAGCAAACCTCATCCAAGTTACCATGGTTATAAATTTCATGAAACATTTGGTGAAATGGGAATATCATACGCTGTAGTTTGCAGATTCCTTGCTTTAAGAGACCTTGGCCCAGCAATTTCTCCATTTAATGCATTCTTGATTTTAAATGGTATAGAGACAGTTCCACTAAGAATGAAACAACATTCATCAAATGCACTCGAAGTGGCTAAGTTCCTTGAATCACACTCAAAAGTTTCATGGGTAAGTTATGCTGGATTAGAATCAAATAAATACTATAAATTAGCAAAAAAATATTGTCCAAGTGGTTCTGGAGCCGTCTTCACTTTCGGACTTAAGGGCGGATATGATGCAGGAGTAAAACTTGTAAATGAGGTCAAATTATTTAGTCATTTAGCTAATATTGGAGATGCAAAGAGCCTAATAATTCATCCTTCTTCAACGACTCACAGCCAACTAACTGAAGAACAACTTGAAGCCGCTGGTGCAGCTAAAGATGTTGTGAGGCTGTCTGTTGGAATTGAGGATGTTTCAGATATCATCTCTGACCTTACACAGGCACTTGAGAAAGTTTAACATCGCATAAATTTAATAAAAAGAATTGGCGTAATGCAGAGAGGTAAACCAGCACTGCGCCAATTTGATGCATCACCCCCATATATATAGGCACTTGGTATAAGACAGCAAAAATACCAATCAATATTTGTATAAATATAAATGTAACCAAATACATAGTTGATTGATAAATAGTATTACTTGATACTTGCCTCATCCATTTAAGCTGAATAAAGACCAAAAGGATAATTAAATAGGCAAGCATTCTGTGATCAAACTGAACTGTTAATATATTCTCGAAAAAATTCAAATACCACGTAGGCATAGCAAAAAGTCCATCCGGAACTATTTCACCATCTAACAAGGGCCATGTGTTATAGCTTCTGCCAGCCCTGATACCGGACATAAAAGCACCAAAAATAATTTGAAGAAAGATGAAGCCAACTAATAGATAGGATGATATTTTATAATTTCTTGGGATTGAAATACCAATTTCTATAGACTTCTGGCACCTATGCTGCACTAATAAA
>JAYPSX010000070.1:0-6572 GCA_038133315.1 Hyphomicrobiales bacterium | reverse complement strand
GCAGCTCATTCGTAATGAGAAGGTCGGAGGTTCGATTCCTCTTCCCAGCACCACTAAAAGTTAATAAATATTTGCCAAACCAGAGATTCTATTTGTCTCTCCTCTGCTATCTATAAATCTAATTTTTACCCTGTCTCTTGCTAGAGACTGTCCATTTGATGGCTCAGAAATATCCAAGAAAGCTTCATGCACCCAATCAAAGGCGTTGTCTGATACAGCAGTCACAACAACACATGATTGTGTTTCACCAGCTGCAAAGGAAACTGTATCTGAAGAAAGTGAGAAATCTTCTGCCACTGCTCCTCGGCCTGGTCTGTCTCTTTGTATAAAGGATAAATTAAAAGATGTTGCGGTAAGATCACCATCTGCGATTCTCGTGAAGCATAAATTGCCGGTATTACCTTCGCTAATCTTTATATCTCGGACGAATATACCACTTGTAGGTTGTGATTTTGTTACAAAAGTACCCTGAATATAATCAACAGTATTTCTATAGAAATCAACAATAGAGAAACTAGAACCTAAATCAACCTTAAAGAAATATGTGCCGCCATCGGAGAAGAAGTCTTGGATACCATCTATCACATCTGATACTGTTGACAGCAAAGTTAGAATCTTGAGATTCAATGTATCTGGCTGTGAAAGCGCCCCATCTGTAACTACTATCTGATCAAGATTAGCGTTAGTAATGGTCCTGCTAATTACAGTTGTGCCAGTAATATATTTAGCGACTATGTCCTCTCCAGCTAGTAATTTAAATATTAAGCCATCAGATGAAGCTGAAACATCAAGATTAAATTCAATGGTAAAGTAATCTTCGCCAACATCTGCTGTGCCATCATTGCCTTGGTAGAGCGAAAGTTTAACAGGCATAGTCCCAGAGATTGCATTATCTGGATTGATATAAATTTTTGCGTCTAGTGGACTGTCGCCAATTCCATTAGTTAAGAAATTTTGTATATTCTCCAGATCAATTTCTGCCCCATTTAAGGAAAGATCTAAAGTTTTTGTTGTTTTGTCATAGGTCGAATAAACATCATAAGATCTTGATGCCCCTGTAGTTTCATTATAATCAATAATCTCTATGTACGGTTCACTTAGTCTGCCAAGCACATTTGATTCTGGAGCTGATGAACCAACTGTACTGCTCCAATTAGCTTCGTTTGAAAGCACCTCAAACATTTTATCTCTTGCTGCTTGGCCATATAAAGTTTCTAGATTTTCACAGCCATCTGAGCAATCTCGAAGATTGTAGTAGTCATTTCTTGGATTGGTATCAAACTCAAACTGATATGTAATATCTGAGGTTTTGAAAAACTGAAATAGCACGTATTCGTCAACATTAAACATTCTTCTTATGGTTTGAATTTGGCTAAACATAGATGGAAGTTCACTCATATCATTAATTACATCGGTTGGATCTAAAGTTAGCTGCTTCTTAATAAAGTCATAAGGTGCATTTTCTATAATGCCCGACCGAACAATATCTGGCACGTAGTAAGATAATTGAATACTTTCCCCACTATCATCAAATGAGCTTACTGTTAGTGTTGGATAGTAATAATGTCTCACAACAGAACAATCCTCTTCGCCATAACCTTGTGTATAGCTGGAGTATGTAAATTCTTGGCCGTCATCATTTCTAAATCTAATCTGATTATCCAATTGGCATTCACGATCTCTGCTGTTTGGCTCCTGCCAATTTTCAGAGTTGTTTCTCCATGATCTGGCATCTCTAGCAGTTACATAAAGAGAGCCTGAATTGATGGATGAATTTAGTTGTACAGAATTATTAATGAAACTACTATTTCTTTCATATGATGTGGCTGTATTTGCTATATTCTCCAAAGAGATTCCCAAGGACTCATTAACATTGCAATAAACAGTATCGGTTTCAGAGCAATGCTCTCTAAATAATATGCCTGAATCACTCATCTGCCCATTTTCTGCCTTAATTACCTCCTCTTGATACCAGCCTCCAGGGTTGGCTGATGTTGTGTAAATACTTTGGAAATTTAGTGGCACTTGGCCAAAATATTCTCCACTAAATATTGTGCTTAATGAATCAGAGTGCAATGAAGCATTTGATCTTATAGTTTTATCAAATCTATCTGATAAGTATTCTGAGATAACATCATCAATTCTCTTTATGCTTGGGAAGTAGTTAGCGATATTCTGTGCAACATTAATATTCACCCCTTCATAAGGATTTTCTAGGAAGTCAGATAGCAAGTTATCTAATGAAATTCCAAAGTTATTCTCAATTGAGGTTTGAAGTGTTGATAGTCTTGAAGAAATAGAGCTTGCGACACTATCGCCTTCTGAGGAGCAACCCTCAGCAACTGTTAGATCCTCTTTTATACCTGCATCACTTTTACCTTGTAAAACTGCCTCTGAAAGTAAGCTTGAAAATGGTGTTACCACTATCTCAGTTGCTCCAGTATCGCTTATAGAAGGCAGGATCATTTGGAAAGCACTTGATACAACTCCTCTTGTGCTATCACCTGCACCTACTGGGACATCAACAATTATTGGTCTATTTACTAGGCAGTTATAGAGGTCTTCATCCTCAGTAACAATAGCAAATTGACCTCCAGCTTGAGTGGTTGTAGTCAGCTCGCCGTCATCTTTTTTAAAGTTGAAATTTTGATCAATAGTTACTTCAGCGCCGATGATATAGCCATCTATGGAGGTGCCATAAAATAAATATTCACCAGAGCCCGCTTCAGTCTGAACTGTTTCTGCTGTATCAAGAATGGTGACAGTAATATTTTGTGTAGATGATCTTTCTCCATCTGTTGCTGTAAGGGTCAATGCATAACTATCTTTTGTTTCGTAGTCTGCTTCGCTTAATAGAGTTAGCACATTATCAGCAAAACTAAATTCAGCTGCATCTGTTCCTGAAATGCTTAAAGTAACATCGTCCCCATCAGCATCAGTAGCAGTTAGAGTACCAACTATAGTGGTTGTTTCATAAATTGATGCAGTAGCCGAGCTAGTAATCTGAGGATCATTATCGTTTAGATTATTAATGCTTATAGTGATTGCTGCTGTGGTGGTCTTATCGCCATCACTTGCGGTAATATTGAAGCTATAGGTTGTTTTTGTTTCATAGTCAGCTGCTGAAGCCAAAGTTATGTTACCAGATGAATCAATTTCGACCAGACTTGAATCATCACCCGACACTGAATAGGTTAAGCTTGAACCCTCTGGATCTGTTGCAGATATATTTCCTACAGCGGAAGTGTTTTCATCAATTGTGAAAGCAGTTGTAGCAATAATTGGCGCATCATTGAATGTTACTTCAGTATCGAAGTCTAAGGCCTGCAAATCTGCAGGATAGTATTTAGAAATATTCAAAGCGCCATCCGTAATCTCAATAAATTCAATCTCATAAGTTGTATCAGCGATTTCTTTTGCTATATCTATGGAGTAAATAAACTCTGTTTGTGACTCTGGAATAGACTCGTTTTGATTGCCATCATAAGTGTTATAGCTAATGTATGGGTAATAATTTAGTTCGCCTAGAACTGGATTTAGTTTTAAATAAACTTTCTTAATTCCAGACTCATCTGAAGTTATATCTATTACAGCTCTAATATTTTTTCTACCATCTTCAGCAACAGATGGAACTATAGAGAAGTTCTCTAATACAGGTTTCTGGTTATCGGCAATTGGATTATCAATAACAAATTCACAATCGGCACCCAGCTCATCTATATCTGCTTTGGAGAAAATTGTTCCATTGCCGTTCAAATCATTTATTCTAGGTTGACAGAAATTATATGTTCCATTTTTAGTTTTTGGGTGCAAATAGAATTCATGCAAATATGTTGAAGTGTAGCCATCTGTTCCAGAAACAATGAGTGCCCAATCCCATACTGATGCTTGTCTTGCATCATCATTTCCGTCTGTTGAGCCATGCATATAACCGCCCTGAAGCTCTTGAGCAGGATCTGTCATGGTTGTGTCTAAAGAGCCAGCAGCATCATAAACTGTGGTTTGGACTCTAATAACTGGACTAGCTAGCTCGGACCAAGAGAATTCTGCTGTTTCTTGCTCAAGCGCATATCCTATTAAATCAGGAGCCTCTGAATCTGTATTCACATTTTCCAAAGTCCATGCGACATCAAGCTCTTTTTCAGCCACTTGAGAATTGGTTAGATACAGGTCTCCTCCATTATCTGTTGTTCTTACTATTCTCACTCTGCCTAGATCATATGTGCCACTTGCCATACCCAGGGGTAATGTTTGGGTATTGGTAAATGTATCTTTGAAAGCACCTTCGGACTTATTATTTACATATATCCACCAATCTCTTTGGGTGTCTCTATTTCTAATTTGGACTTGCACTTCAGATGCATATGTAAGCTTATCTGTAACAGCTGAAACCTCAACTGAAGGGGCAACTCCTTCTTGTGTTGAATTATTAAATGTCAGCTGAAGATCAATCAGGTCTTCATCAAAGTTATCGATATACAAGGATATTGTTTTAGAAGATTGCATTAGATCTTCTGAATAAGTTTTTGCATCATTTGAACCTTTTGAAGATGATGATGCGCTCACTTCAGTTGCTGTTACTATTACTTTGTATATGTTGTCACCGTCATCATCTATGGGTGTTTCATAATCTTTTGCATCAGCACCTAAGTTAAACGAGCTGCTAGCACTCTCACCAAAACTAAATAATTCTGTATCTTCCCCTGAAACTTCAACATTTAGTGTTGCGCCATTTAGAGCTGTTATTTCTCCGGAAGCAATAAATGGATTATTTTCTGTAACTCTATAAGTGTCTTCAAAATTAATAAGAATTTGACTTGCAGGAGCATCTCCTATGTAGCTTTCACCATTAAATCCTGTGGAATTATCATTTACTGTTTGAAAAAAAGCATCCCTTGCATCTTGTCCAGTCGTTTCACTTTGAACACTACATTCACCGCCTGATTCAGAGAACACACAAGTAGAATATTGAGCAGAATCCTCAGCAGGGTCTGCTTTGACAGCTATACTTATAAATTCTGTTGTGTTTCTGGTTTCAGGGTCTCTTTTCGTCCAATATATCGATACCTGATCATTTGAAGTAGGATCTATTCTTGCTCTGATACGATTGATATCTTTATATGTTCTTGGGATTTGCTTAATCTCAGTTATTAGAGGTGCTACATCTAATGTATCCCGATTTTCATAAATTTTATCTATCTTATTTGTTAAAAATTTTGAATTGGAGAAACTGCTGTTTTGTAACCTAACTTCAAATTCTTCATAAGATGTATCTGTTTCGTAGGTGTCTACGAGTGACATAAATAATCCATTTACATCACTTGTAAAAGGCTGATCACATGAATCAATTGTATGGCCACCACTTAACCCAGTATTGTATCTATCGTTTCTTGACCGATACTGTTCATTTTCAACTTGAGTTAAATACAGCCAATTTTGCCTGATGCATGTTCTGTCTCTTAAGGATCCATCAACATTGTAATAAACTATTTGTGAATCTTCGTAGCTTAATTCCCAAGTATCATTATCAAGCGTAAAAGAATTATTTTTAATGGCGCTATTCTTAAAGAACCGTGTAGAAGCATCTCTGATGTTGTCTAAATCAAATTCACTAGTAATACAATTTTCATCAGAGGTGAAGCATGCTCCATGTTGCAGAGCACCACTGGCAGATATCTGGGCACCTTTAGCATCAATTGATTCCTCAGCATACCAGCCAAGTTCATTTGGTGTTTCTGTATAAACTGCATAAAAATCAAGATCTATTTCTGATGAAGCACCATCTCGGATTATGCTTTCTATAGCTTCCTTCTTAATCGTTAAATTTGTATTTATATCAATACCAAACTCTTGTGATAGTTCTAAATCAAATTGATCAGCTGCATTTTTGAAATATGGGAAAAAGTTAGCTATATTTTGAGCGGCACTTTCAGTAATTAATTGATTATCTGTATTTTCTAGGAAGTCAGACTGAATTTGATCGTATGTTACGCCTAAACTTGTCTCAAGAGCACTTACTGTTTGAGAAACCTCAGAAGAAATATTTTGTGCAATAGTATCTGCTGTTGAACTGCAGCCCTCAGGAACTGTGAGGTCTTGAGTTATATTTGCATCTGCCTTACCTTTTGAAACCGCACTACCAAGCAAAGTTGTAAAAGGTGAAATGACAATCTGATTGCTTCCAGCATCACTTATTGAAGGTAATAGCATTTGATAAGCTTGCTCAACTTCACCTCTTGTGGTGTCAAATGCTCCAACTGGAACATCAACCACGATTGGTCTTTTAATTAAACATTGGTATAAATCATCATCATTTAAAGGAATACTAAATAAACCATCACTATCAGTAGTTCCAATTAATTCGCCAGTATCCCATTTGAAGTTAAAGTTTTGATCAATAAATACTTTAGCGCCAACAATATAACCATCTATAGCCTTTCCATCAAACTTGGTGCAATTGTCTGATAGGCAAACAGTATCATCTCCATATTCATTTGGAATTGAGCCTTCACCGCCAGAGCCGCCACCGGAACCGCCACCTTCGCCGCCACCGGAACCGCCACCTTCGCCGC
>JAYPSX010000069.1:0-6623 GCA_038133315.1 Hyphomicrobiales bacterium | reverse complement strand
TTTGCGCCAAACAAATCCATAAAAAACTCTCTAATTCGTACGCCCATAAAAAACACAACAAACACACGACTCCCCAAATAATTCTAGTCGTAGGCGTCAATGGATCTGGGAAAACTACAACAATAGCAAAGCTCGGCAACTTGATAAAAAAAAGAGGCCTGAGCGTTATTTTCGGTGCTGCAGATACCTTTAGAGCTGCAGCGGCCGAACAATTACAAATGTGGGCTAAAAGATTAGATATAGGTATCATTACTATCCCTGGTTCAAATGATGCAGCAAGTGTAGCCTTTGAAACAGTAAAAAAAGCAAAAGAAACAGATAAAGATTTTGCTATAATTGATACAGCAGGAAGGCTTCAGAATAGAACAGAGCTTATGGATGAGCTTGCAAAAATTATCCGAGTTATTAAGAAAATAGACCCTAATGCGCCACATTCAATATTATTAACGTTGGATGGGACTGCAGGTCAAAATGCAATTCAACAAGCAAAAGTTTTTAAAGAAATCGCGAACGTAACCGGTATGATAATTACAAAATTAGATGGGTCAGCTAAGGCAGGATATATTGTCTCAATCTCCCAAGAATTAAATATTCCAATTCATTTCATTGGGGTTGGAGAGTCAGTAGAAGATTTAAATGACTTCAATATAAAAGATTTCTCAAGACTTATCGTCGGGCTTGATGAATAATAATTGATATGACACTAAAGAAAAAACACCCGCCAAATTCTGACAATCCAAAAAATTCTATATCCTTGATATTTCACCAAGTGCAGCAAAAGATGGACTTTGATCAAAAAAATATTTTCACTAAGTACAGCATTACTCCCAGACAATTCATAGTATTACAAACTATTGATTACTTCCCTGGCTTAAATCAAAACCAAATTGTTGCTCATATTCAAATTGATCGATCCACTGTGAGCGATATTATACAAAAGCTAGAAAGTAAAAATTACATATACAGTCATCCTGATTCAAATGATAAAAGAAATAAAGAAATAAAAATCTCATCTCAGGGCAGAAGTATTTTGAGAAGGTTACAAAAAATAGTTAAAGAGCAAGAAAAGGATTTTCTTAGAAAAATTAATTTGGATACAAAAAATAAATTACTATCGAGCCTAAAAAGATATGCTAGAGATAATTAATTTAAAAACTTAAATATTTACTCTCTTTCAAAAAATCCTGGGTGCTCACGGTGAACTCCAAAGTTGACAATTCTTTTCCCATATCTGAGATTCAAATTATCTACCGATGATGATAACCTCTCTCTTAAATTCCTCTCACCCGCTTGTAATTCAAGAAAAAATTCCCCTGATCTATCTTTTAGTTTGATCAAACCACTTAATCTAACGCCAACAAAATCGATTCTATTGGGATACAAGTTTATACCAATTTTATCCCATAATTTTTTAAACTCTCTTAGGAAAAAAAACGTGTCTTGAGAAAATACAAATGTAACGGAATCTTGCCAAACACCAACGCTATTTATTCTTATAAAGATATCCAGACGACTAGCACAATAATTATGCTTCCTTATTCTTTCAGAGGATTTTTCTACTAACCACCTACCTACCAGGTAAGCTCTAAAAGGTGACCGATTCTCTGGAGAAAGCACCTTAGAATTACCATAACTGCCTCGAGTTGAATTATTAATGGGAATATCTTCACCTCTTAAAGCTCTTACAAATCGTTCCCCTTCTATAGATCTCCAAACCAGTCTAGCATGACGTGGATCCATATTATATAAATCACTAATAGAATATATTTTAGAATTAAGTAGTTTCCTTTTAATTCCCCTAGAAATTCCTGGGAGATCATCTAATGATAAGTGATTAATTCTCTCTGGCATATTCTCTTTATATAGCCATTGCAAGCCATCTGGTTTTTGGATTTTACTTGCTATCTTGGCTAGTAGTGGATTGGGACCAATCCCTATCGATAATCTTATTTGACTACCGACATTTTTCTTAATGAGTAGTTTAATTTTTGTCGATAAATCTATTGCACTGTGTAAACTGGTATTATTACCTCCTAAATATACTTGGAATTCATCAATAGACCTGACACTCTCAAGTTCGGCAATGCCATCTATTAAATATGAAATATGCCTATTATATTTTGCATAAAGCTTATGTCTACTTTGCCTAAAATTAATACCAGGGCATAAAATCTTAGCATCATAAACTCTTGTCCCAGTTCTTACGCCATAAGCTTTAGCTTCATAACTAGCGGCCACCACACACCCTGCATCATTATTTATAGCAGTAATGGCTACAGGCTTATTCCTTATGCTAGGATCTAGCTGCTGCTCAATACTCGCAAAAAAACTATCCATATCAATATATAAGGTCTTAAAGTTCGTCATTTATCATTTTTTTCTTTATTTATTATCATTTTGTTCTTATTTTGTTCTATACTATGGATAAAAAAAAACAATTAAAAAATGTCGCTTTTGGAGGAGATTGGTCTGAGAAAACATTGGCTGATTATGAAAGAGAGGTTTTTCTTGATAAATTACGAAGGTCCTACCAACAATCTATGACAGGAGAATTGAAAGATAGAGAGCTCCAAGAAATATCAACCTACATCAGAGAAAATATAGAAAAAGGCGAGCTCTTGGCAAAATCATTTGAAGAAAAAATAAGAATCAAAGATCCCCATCAAAAAAAGATAGCCCTTTTAAAAGTAATCAATATTATAAAGCTATGGTTAGCGATGAGATAATTGATGATTATCCGTCATCCTGTCTGTGTATTTGACAGCATAAAAATAATAACAACTCCCAATAATATAAGTGCAATACCTATAAGAGCAGGCAAATCCAAACTTTGTTTAAAAAATAAATATCCAATAATCGTGACAAGCACAATGCCCATACCCGACCAAATTGCATAAACAATCCCAACAGGTAGAAATTTTAGAACTATTGATGATAAGAAAAGGGCAACAAAAAAGCATGATATGGCAAGTATAGAAGGTAAAAGCTGAGAAAACCCATTAGACATTTTCAAGAAACTTGTCCCAAGCGTCTCTGCAACTATTGCCAAAAAAAGATATAACCAATGCATCTATACTCTTTCTAAACAAAGAAACTCAATTATTGAGATCTTTGATATCCTTTACTTCTTTTAACCCAGGAAATAAAAACCACCAAATAATTGATAGAGAGATAGTCAAAGCGCCACCAAACATAATCGCTGGGACCGTCCCTATCAGACTGGCTGAGAAGCCTGCTCTAAAATCTCCTAGTTCATTTGAACCCTGGGTTATAACTGAATGAACTGACATTACCCTACCACGCATATTGTCAGGTGTAACTAGCTGAACGATGATTTGCCTAATATTCATACTCACCATATCAGAAGCCCCATAGATAAATAGTGCAGCAAGTGATATCCATAGTGACGTAGATAATGAAAAAACAATTGTTGCAAAACCAAAGATAATTATCGAATAAATTAGAACTCTTCCAGGATAACGGATTGGAGGTAACTGTGATAACATCATAGCAGCAAATAAAGCTCCTATCGAAGGCATTGCACGTAAAACCCCAAGACCTTCAGGTCCTATATTTAATATATCAAGCGCAAATATTGGTAGCATACCCATTATACTACTAAACAACATCGCCACTATATCTATAGCCATAGTTCCAAGTACAATCTTAGATCTCCATACATATACAAACCCACTTAGTAACACTTTTAAAGTTACTCTCTCAATTTCTTTAAATTCATTTTTCAAATTTGGAAGCGATATTGCACTCAGAGTTGAAATCATGAAGCTTATTAGAGCGACTGCATAAACCCATTTATCTATATATGCAATTAATAATCCAGCTATAATTGGCCCAAATAATGCCCCAAATTCATCAAAAAAATTCACATAACTAACGGCTCGAGGAAAGATCTTTTTATCTACTAGATTTGGTAAAACTGCAAACGAGCTTGGACCTTCAAGAGACATTGCTATGCCATGTAAAATTAGAATTAAATAAATTGGAATTATTGAACCAGTATCTATGTAGTAAATTGAATAATAAAGTAAAAATGCTGACACAAAAACTTGGATTAAGTTACATATAATCAATAAATATTTTCTATTATATTTATCAGCCAAAACACCGGCAGGAAGTATCAAGAAGAATTGTGGTGCAAATTGAATAAGCCCAATCAGCCCTAATGCAAGAGGACTTCCAGTTTTGGTATATATTTGCCATCCTACAGTAAGGCTAATAATCTTTAACGCAAAGGAACTAAACCAACCAAGACAAATGAATTTTAATAGATTGGCATTGTACAGAGTACTATCAGAGAATTTCATTGCAATTAACCATTAGATAAATAACTTAATGAGAACCACTCACTATCTCGAAGCCAATCATCTCAAATATCGGGATTTAATTTTATAATAGAATATTTAAGGCAATTTTTAATAAATATATCTAGCAGATTTTACATAATATAGCTAAGATATTAGTTAATTTAATACGAATCTAAATTTTATCAAGCGCTAAAATGAACAGGTTAAAATTAATATATCCGGCTACTATCATTTTAGGAATTGTTGCATATGTCTTTACAGTTGGTATTGCTTTTATAACAAAAGGTTTTGTAATTGGAGTGTTAAGTGCAAGCTTACCAATTCTATCCAATATATACTGGGTGTATTCATTTTGGAATGAAACAGATACAGTTTATACCCTCTACCTAAATATCAACATAACATTACTAGTAATGGTTTTGTCATGTCTAATAGTTCAGCAAATCATTAAGAGATTTACATAGAAACTAAAATGGCGCACCCGGAGAGATTCGAACTCCCGACCAAGTGGTTCGAAGCCACCTACTCTATCCAGCTGAGCTACGGGTGCGTGTTTCTTATTTAAGAATATTATTATATTAAAATGTTTAAAGACGCGAAGCAATTCTATCAAAGAGTTTACCAGTCAGGATCCTTTTTAAATACATCATTATGATTGTTGCCCACGTAACGCGGTACCTTATTTTTGGTTTATTAGAAGTACATGCATGTATTACTGCTTTACTTACAGCATCTGGCAAAAGCTCAAATGCTATTTTCTTTGGATTCTTGTCCTCAAGTCTTGGAATTATTATTTTCGAATAAATTTCTTTATTATCCGACTTCTCCCAACTAATTGACTTTATAAACTGAGTGTAACTATTTTCTCGAAATTTTGTTGTTATTGGACCAGGTTGAATAATAATAACCTTGATATTATGCTTCTCAGTTTCCATCCTTAAAGTATCAGATAACCCCTCAACTGCATATTTTGTGGCTGTGTACGCGCCCCTATATTTCAGTGCCATAAAACCTAAAATAGATGAGTTCTGAATGATTCTCCCTGATCCTTGTGCTTTCATAAAAGGAATCACTTTATTTGTTAAGGAATGCCAACCAAAAAAATTCGTTTCAAATATATTTCGTAAAGAATCCACAGGAATATCTTCAACAAGAGATGGCAGTCCATATGCACCATTATTGAATAAAACATCAATCTTACCATTAGTTTTTTCAAGTGCGTAATTTAATCCAGAAGTAATTGTTTCTTCATCAGAATAATCAATTACAGTACTAGAAAGTCCATACTGATTACTCAAAATATCACAATCTTTTATGTCCCGACAAGTTGCAATAACATTCCACCCTAATTCCTGCAAATCCCTTGCTACGCATAGTCCTATACCGCTTGAAGATCCAGTCACAAGTATACTTTTCTTTGAATTATTGATCATTATCTATGATTTATGTTTATTACAATTAAGTCTTTAAATTCTAGAAAATTTATTCATAAAAAAATCTAAAAAATATTAACACTCATACTTTTAACATTAATTGGATTAAATGAGAATTAATGTTTTATCAACTAATTGCGAGTAATAATTAGTATAGAGTGGTCATTGTTTAATCACTTGACTATTTTTTTAGCAGATTTAGAATTTTTATAGTGATTCTATCTGTAAGTCTTACAGGCTGAAAAGATAGATAATAAAGAATGGAGAGGTTATGACAGCTTTATTAGACAGATTGAGAGGAATCCTTAGGAGTGCTCTCGAAATAGCGCTTTGGGCCGTTGCACTGCTTACTTTATTACAAGTTCTATTTGGTGATAGTTTTGTATTACTATTTGGAATTGATGTCTTAGGTAATATTGGTGCACTGATGGCACAATTTGGTAGCGAAGGACTGGTTGGTCTTATAGCCGCGGGTCTTGTTGCATATCTAATTAGTCGAAGATAGCTCAAGCACTATAATAAAGGCATTTATAGTGCGAAGACTTAAAAAGCTTACACTGTAAATTTTTTGTTTAAACTTTTTTATAACAAAATGGGAGAAATAACATGTTTTCATCATTAACTGGCATGCTAAGAAGTGGCATTGACGTTGCGTTAGTTCTAGTTGGATTAGGAGTTGTACTGCAAATTCTATTCCCAGATGCACTTGCATTTATTAACGCTGACGTAGCAGGAAACCTGATTGATCTAATAAATCAATTCTCAGGTGCTGGTCTAATTGGTGTTATCGCAGCATTGATTGTTGTTGACCAATTAAAATAGTTAATTTCATAAAATAAGAAATGGGGACTAATATGTTATTATT
>JAYPSX010000068.1:4878-6670 GCA_038133315.1 Hyphomicrobiales bacterium | reverse complement strand
GTCCATGGGCACATAGAACACTTATTTTTAGGGCAATCAAAGGTCTTGAGAATATAATATCTATCTCAGGGGTCAATGCTATCATGCGTTCTAAAGGCTGGACATTTGATGATGGCTATGGAGTAATTCCAGATAATATCAATCATTCAAAATATTTATATGAGGTTTACCTCAAAGAAGATAACTCCTATTCTGGACGAGTTACAGTCCCATTGTTATGGGATAAAAAAACATCAACAATAGTGAATAATGAGTCAGCTGATATTATAAGGATGTTTAACTCAGCATTTGATAATATAGGTGCAAAGGCAGGTGATTACTACCCCGATAACCTAAGGGACAAGATAGATAATATGAATGATTTTATCTATCAGAATATTAATAATGGTGTCTATAGATCTGGGTTTGCTACAACTCAAGATGCTTATGATGAAGCAATTGAGACTTTATTTTCAGGATTAGATGAGTTGAATAATATTTTATCAAAACAAAGATACCTCATAGGCAACACTATAACAGAAGCTGATTGGCGGCTTCTTCCAACATTACTAAGATTTGATAGTGTTTACCATGGACATTTTAAGTGTAACAAGAGGAAATTAAAGGAGTATGATAATCTCTTTAATTATGCAAAAGAACTATACCAGTTCCCTGGTATTAGCGACACTTATGATGACAAATATAGTAAGGAACATTACTATGGAAGTCATGAGACTATCAATCCAAGCGGAGTTATTGCCCATGGACCAGAATTTGAATTCGATCAACCACATAATAGGGCATAAATAATATATGAGTGAGGATAAAAATATTGTTCTATTTGGTGCAGGTTGTTTTTGGCACCCACAAAAAGTTTACCACTTTACCGATGGCGTATTGGAAACAGAAGTAGGATATGCAGGTGGGTCCAATCACAATCCGACATACGAACAAGTTTGTTCTGGTCTTACAGGACATGCAGAAATAGTAAAAGTTAAATTTGATGACTCAATCGTAAAATTCGATGAACTATTGGATATTTTCTGGAATATTCATAACCCTACGCAAATAAATAGACAAGGTGTTGATATTGGGACGCAATACAGATCGTGTATTTTTACTAATTTCGATCCATACCTTGATATAATAAAAAAATCAGTTGAAAAGGTGAATAACTCAAAAAAATACTCAAATCCTGTATCCACCATTATTTATGACACGATAAAATACTACCCTGCGGAGGACTATCATCAAAAATATTTATTTAGGAACGCTCTGTAATTGGAAAAATTAATCTATTTAACTCGTAAAAAATAAATACAAAAATGATCATTTCGCATACATCAGATATACATCTGCCACTAACGTTCAAACCAACTATTTCAAGCCTATTCAATAAAAGAGTAATTGGCTATATCAATCATTACTCCAACAGAAGAAATGTTCATAAACTCGAAAATATTGAACTTATACTTAATGATATAAAACTAAAAAATAAAACAGGACATACAATCTTATCAGGAGATATTGTGAACTTATCTCTCGAAGAAGAATTTATTAGGGCAAATGAATTTCTAGGTAAATACTTTACCAAAAATAACCTATCAATTATTCCTGGCAACCATGATGCTTATGTGAATATAAAATATAAAAATTCTCTATCTCACTTAACAAATTACCTCGATGAAAGTGACCCTTTGAACCAAGACAGTCCATTCCCATACATAAAAAAGATTAAGAATATAGCATTAGTAGGTATATCAACTGCAGTACCTTCACCACCCTTTATGTGCTGGGGTAGAGTTTCAAAAGA
>JAYPSX010000068.1:0-4778 GCA_038133315.1 Hyphomicrobiales bacterium | reverse complement strand
TATCAACTGCAGTACCTTCACCACCCTTTATGTGCTGGGGTAGAGTTTCAAAAGAACAATTAATAAAACTTGAAAAAATTCTCTCTTCAATCGAAAAAGAAAACAATTTTGTATTACTATTCTTACATCATCCAATACACCATTATGGAGTATTTAATTTTAAAGGTTTACTCAACAAAGAGGAACTAATTGAAACTATTTCAAGATTTAATATCCATCTTATCATCCATGGTCATTTACACAGAGAGATTCATAATTCAATTCAAATAAAAGAGGTCTCTGTTCCATGTATTGGGGCACCATCTGGCTCAAGAGATAAAAATAGCGGGCTTTCATACCTTGAATATCAAATAGAAAATATAAATGACAAATGGAATTTAAAGGTATATCGTCGCGAATATAATCCTACTGATAAAATATTTGAAAGTTTGATTTTAATGGAACTCTCTTATGATTGATAGAATATCACCATTAACAATAAAAATTATTTGCGGTGGTTTGATACTTGCGATTGCTGTAGGTATAAGACAATCATTTGGACTATTCCTTGATCCAGTAAGTACAACGCTCCAAATAGGGCGTGAGACTTTTGCATTATCAATAGGACTCATTAACCTTCTATGGGGGGCTCTTGCTCCATTAACAGGTGCTTTATCTGATAAATTTGGCCTGAAAAAAGTCTCTATATTTGGTACAATCCTCTACTCTTTGGGTATTTATATTTTCTCAAATTCAGGGCATGGTTACGAGCTTATCATTGGAGGAATAATTGTAGGTGCTGGACTATCAGGCTTAGGGTTTACTGTGATACTGGGTGCGGTCGGCAAGTTCGCCCCGCCAGAGAAGAGAGGTACCGCACTTGGTCTAACAACTATGGGTGGTTCAATAGGAATGTTTCTTGGTATTCCGGTATCTGGAACACTAATTGAGTCCACCGGATGGTCTTCTGCATTTTTCTGGTTGGCAATTATATCGCTTGTAATATTACCTCTAGTTTACGGGCTTGTTGATAGAAAAAAATCAAATGATAAAAAAACAAAAGTAGCATCTGAGGATAAAGGTGAAACATTAAAAGAGGTATTAAATCATGCTTTTAACTCAAAACACTTCGTACTGCTATTATGTGGATTCTTCATATGTGGTTTTCATGTTAACTTCATTGTTTCCCATTTACCAGCTTTCATAAGTGATATGTCTTTGCCTGGTAATGTTGCAACTACAGCTTTAGCTCTAGTTGGCTTTGCAAATATTTTTGGAGTTGCAATAGCAGGAAGATTAGGTGATAAATATAACAAGAGTGATGTTCTTGTTGTCCTTTACAGCTTAAGAGCTATAGTCTTTACAATTTATATACTTACTCCAATTACAGCATCTTCAACGATGATTTTTACTTTCACCTTAGGTCTTTTATGGCTGGGTACAGTTCCACTAACAAGTGGCCTCGTCGCAACATTTTTTGGACCTAAATATATGTCAATGCTATACGGCTTCGTATTTTTTGGGCATCAATTAGGTGGATTTTTTAGCTCTTGGATTGGTGGAAGGATTTATGACTTCACAGGTAATTATGATATTATGTGGTGGTTCTCTGTGTTTCTTGGAGTATTTGCAGCATTATTGCATTACCCAATAAAAGATAAAGCAATTATTCTATTCGGAAGTAGATAACTATATTCTATATATTCTGCTGGCAGTGTTATAAAAAATATCCTTTTTTGCATTTTGTTCTAGATCATCAGTAGCCTGCTGATATGCATCAATTATATCTTTGTATTTACACCAGATTTTTTCAATTGGGAAATTTGAACCAAACATACATCTGTCAGAGCTATATATTCTAAGAACCTGGTCAACAATATCCCTTATAAAGATTGGATCATTTTTATTCACAAAAGTACCCAATCCAGATAGTTTTATAATCAAATTATCAAATTCTGATAAAGCTGCCATAAATTCAAACCAAATTTTCATTGAGTCATCAGATAGATTATGTGGCATGCCCGCGTGCTGTAAGATAAATGTTATATCAGGATACCTTGAAAGCAATCTTAGTGCTTGATCTTTCTGCCCTTGAAACATCTGTAGTTCAAAAATTGAATTATGTTTAGCTAAGTACTCAAAATTTTTATTGAACAATGGATCATCAATAATGTTGGGGGAATGAGCAAATGAATATAATTCCTTTTCATGCCAATGTAGCTGCATTCTGATCCCTCTTGTGAGAGGGTAATCAAATAATCGGTTGAGCATTTCAGGAGCATCTTTATCTAAAAGATTACAATATCCGATAAATGCATTTGGCCAACCGGAAGAATTAAAACAATCATCAATAAATTTTGCTTCATCCAAATATTTGTCTACTGGCCAGTTGCACTGTATGTACACAGATTTTTCTACTCCAAAATCGACAACGTCATCAATGTAATCGTCAATTAAATAATCTTTCTTTATTGATGTATAATCACCAAATATTCTTGGTTGAATTTTGCCCTGTAACCAATCAAGATCTTTCTGTTCCCAAACGTGATGATGACTGTCTATGATAGGAATTTTCATTTGTTAATTATAATTTCTTTATTGATCTGGATGAAATTATATAAAATCTCGGTACTAGAAGCAATAATGAACTAATTATACCAAAACCAATACCCATCCAAAGACCGACTAGACCGTACCCAAAAGAAACTGAGAATATATATGATATTGGCATCCCAAAGAACCAAAAACATAGAGACAATATGATAAATGGGATCCAAACATCACCAGTACCTCTCAAAGCCCCAAGTGATACTGCCATCATAGTGTCAAATATAAATAGGAAACCAACAAAAAACATTATTTCTTGTGTTAATAATATCATTTCAGGATCATCAAAAAATATATCAGCTATTAATTCGGGATAAAGTATTGTAAATAATGAAACTGGTAATGTTATAGAAAATGCAACGAGAATCCCCATTAGACCAGCTAATTTTGTGTCTGTTATATTTTGTCTTCCAACAGCTTTACCTACTCTAATTGATGTTGCACCTGCAACTCCAATTGCACTCATATATATAAGGTTCATTATAGTATATGTGGCATGATGAGCGGCAAGTGCCTTCGATCCAAACCAGCCTGCAATAAAAACAACAATGCTGAAAGCTATTATCTCAACTCCCTGCAGCAGTGACATTGGTAATGCAACTTTCCTAAATTTCCGTGAGATTTTGCTCTTAAGTGAAAATAAGTTTTCTCTTATTTCATTGTAACTTTTTCGTATTTTATATAAATCATCATTCCTATCTGAAATCATAAATAAGTAAATCAATGCAATAAAAAATGCTGCCCATCTTAGTATTGAGGAGATAACAATTGCCTCATAAGCTCCCCCTTCAGGAAAAAATCCACCCCAAGATAATATAAAGATGCCGTTGAAAATAACATTCAATATATTCACAAATATCATAATATACATGCCTGCTTTTTGATAACCTATAGACTCTAATATCAAATTTGTGGTGACAAAAAAGAGCATACCTGGAATGCCATATGCAAACACAAGCGAAACTCTTGCTCCTTCAGATGCTATATTTGTATCTTGTCCAGTGAGTAAAAAGAAATCTTCAACAAAGTATGCAAGAAAAATTGAAATAAATGAGAATATAATACTGTGAGCCATGCTTGAATACCATATTCCACCCACGTTATATTCTTCTTTAGCCCCGATTGCCTGAGAGGCTAGCACCACTGTTGCATTAAGTGCACCAATAAATATAACCATTAATGCAATAACTGGTGCAAGTCCGATTCCTAAGTAGGCTAGTTGCTCTGCGCCAGCCCAGCCAGTCATGATAGCATCAATAGTAACCATAATTAGAATTGAAGTTCTGGCAATTATAATGGGAAAGCCCATTCTGATTGTATCCAGATAATTAAATAAGTAAGGATTCTTAATTTTTTCAGTTTGAAGCATTTAATTAATTTAGTGTTTGAAATATAAGAATTTTTATTGATCTGAGATTGTACAAATATCGTCACCAACTGTTACATCATCTCCTTCATTTGCTTGAATGGAAATTAATTTTCCATCACAAGGAGCTTCTATCTCAGCTGTGGTTTTATCTGTTTCAATTGTATATAAAATCTCACCCTTTGAAAAATTATCGCCTGGTTTTTTATGCCATTCAACAATTGTGCCATCCTCTACATTCATCCCCATCCTTGGCATTTTTAAAACTAAAGTCATTCAATTCCTCATTTTAATAATTGCAATATACAATCGATGATATCCGTTACGTCCGGAATAACATTATTTTCTAAAATTGGTGCATAGGGAATTGCAACATCTTTGACTGTAATACGTTTAATTGGTGCTTTTAAATACTGAAATGCTTTATCTGAAATTATTGCGGATAGATGACTCGCAGCACTACAAACATCTCTAGATTCATCAACAATTACTACTCTTCCCGTCTTTTTCACTGACTCTATAATTGATGACTCGTCTATCGGTAACAATGATAACAAATCAATTAAATCAATATTTACATTAGACTCTTTTAACTTATCAGCAGCTGATAGTGCTTTGATTGTCATAGCGCCAATAGAAATAACAGTACAATCAGTTCCAGTTCTTAAAACTTCAGCTTTTCCAATAGGCAAACAAAAATCTTCGTCATCTGGAACTTCTTCTGGACGTCCACCTCCAGCAGCTGTTAAATAAAATACTGGATTGTCATCGCGGATAGCTGATTTCAATAACCCCTTTGCCGTTCGTGCACTGGATGGTACGACAA
>JAYPSX010000067.1:2806-6672 GCA_038133315.1 Hyphomicrobiales bacterium | reverse complement strand
GCAGGAGATGTTGGACCATGTTCTGCTTGACCAAGTAAATCTGTAGCACAAATTTCACCATCAGATGTATCATCTGCAATTACTAGCGTTTCTGTTGGTCCAGCTATTAGGTCAATTCCAACCTCTCCAAACATCTGTTTCTTCGCTTCGGCAACAAAAGAATTTCCTGGTCCTACTATCATATTGACAGGATCAATTCTCTCAGTACCAATCCCCATTGCACCAATAGCTTGTACACCACCAATGAGATAAATTTCATCCGCTCCTGCAAAATGCATAGCAGATATCGTAGCAGGATGGGCGCCACCGTTATAAGGTGGTGCACATGCAATTACCCTTTTTACTCCTGCAACCTTTGAGGTTAGGACACTCATATGTGCTGACGCCACCATAGGGTATCTTCCACCTGGGACATAACAGCCAACATTTTCGATTGGTATATGTTTATGTCCAAGAAAAACACCTGGCAACGTTTCAACCTCTAGTTCATTCATTGTATCAAGTTGTTTCTGTGCAAAATTTCTAATTTGATTTTGAGCAAACTTTATATCTTCAATTGCAGTTTTGCTTAACTTTGATATTGCTTCTTTTATTTGATCCTGTGTTAGCTGAAAATCAGCGGGATCCCAATTGTCAAATTTTTTTGAATATTCTTTAACAGCCTTATGCCCATTCTTTCTTATATCATTGAGGATTGATCGAACAGTTTCCTCAATGGCAAGACTATCTTCTTTTGCATCAGAATTTTCAGGTCTTTTTTTTATATATTTTATCAATTTTTTGACCTAATTACTTAAATACTTGTGGGTTAATTGGTGATCCTGTCCCTCCGGTAATAATCAATGGTGGTCCACAAAAGAAGAATTCATATACACCATCTTTCGCACAATCTTCTGCAAGTTCTTTGAGATAAAATATTTCTCCCATACATAGTCCCATTGCCGGTATAACAACCCAATGCCATGGCTGATTTGCTTCAGAGGTCTCATTTGGTCTTACTTCAACCCCCCATGTATCGGAGCATATTGCAGCAATTTCTTTTTCATGACACCAATAACAATTTTCAAATTTTACACCTGGTGCATCTCCTCCAGCATATCCACCCCATGCATTTTCACTCAAACATCTCTCCATTTGTCCTGTTCTAATAATAACAAAATCAGCTTTTTTAATTTCAACTCCCTGATGTTTTGCGCATGCATCTAATTCTTCGTTGGATATTCCTTCTCCATCTGCAAGCCAATCAACACCTCTAAATCTTGCTATATCAAGAAGAACACCTCTACCATTCATCTTATCTTTAGAATTTTCAATGCCTAATACATTGAGACCAGTAACATCAATCTGTTTAGGATCATGACCGTTGTAAGCTCTGTCTTCGTAAAAGATATGCCCAAGAGCATCCCAGTGTGTAGCGCCTTGAACACATAAATTTAATGTATCGTCAGCATATCTAATTTTGTTCCAATCTTGCCTTCCACATACTGCGTCAGTTCCAGTTGCTAACATCTGATGTATGGGATTAAATCTACCGCCAAAAAGACCATTTTGTGGCCCCTCTCTATCGAGTGGTATCCCTAATGAAAATACCTTACCCTTTTTTATTAATTTTGATGCTTCGACAATATGTTCTGGAGTCACTAGATTCAAGGTACCAATTTGATCGTCTTTACCCCATCTTCCCCAATTTGATAATTCTTCTGATGCCTTTCTGATAGCATCAAGATTAACCTTAATATCCATTTCTCTTCTCCTTTATTAGTGGGCTGTCCAGCCACCATCAATTAACAAACTTGTTCCTGTTATCATCTTAGCTTTTGGTGAACATAAATACAATATTCCATCAACAATATCTTGAACATCAACTAACTTTTTCATTGGTATCATACCATAGACAAAATTTTTAAACTTTTCATCTTCAAACATTGGTTTTGTCATGGGAGTATCCGCGAAAGTTGGTGCGATTGAACAAACCCTAATATTTGATGGTGCTACTTCAACAGCTAAGGCTTTTGTTAAACCTTCAACTGCGTGTTTTGTCAAGCAATAGACAGTTCTAGTAGGTGAACCAATGTGCCCCATCTGTGACGTCACGTTTATTATTACCCCTGAGTTATTATTTTTCATAATTTTTACGGCATGTTTAGAAGTTCTAAAAGTAGCTCTGACATTCAAATTAAGCATTAAATCAAGAGTTTCATCATCAACATCTTCGATAAGTTTTGGTCTGTTTATTCCAGCATTGTTAATGCAAACATCTAGTTTTTTTAGAGTGGACATTTCTTTGAAGAAAGCATCACCCGTGATATCAAATGGCCAGATTTCAATATTATTTGGATATTCTTTCTGTAGATCATTTAGATCATTTTCAGTTCTACTTACTGCAATAACTTTTGCATCTTGCTTTGCAAATTCTATGGCAGTGGCTCTGCCAATACCTCTTGCAGCACCTGTAATCAAAACGATCTTATCTTTGAATGAGCTTGAGCTATTCATCTAATTATGACCTATTTACTTCATTTCCGATTTATACCAATGGTATATTTCTTCACCGGTCATATGCACAACACCTTCATGTTGATTAATGTAGTCAAATAATTTTTCAACATGACCAATTCTATGTGGAGTACCAGTGAGATAAGGGTGCATGCTAATAGCCATGATTTTGATATTTTCTTCACTTTCCATATACAACCTATCAAAAGTCTCTTTACATTGTTGATAGAAAACATGAGCTGGTTGATGTTGAATAATATGAATAACAATATCGTTTGTTTCCAATGGGTATGGGAGTGTCAGCATTGGGCCGTATTTTGTTTCTAATGTTGTTGGCAGATCATCCATTGGCCAGTTACAAACATACTCAATTCCATTTTTCTTCAGCAAATCAAGCGTGTCCTCAGTTTCTGTGAGACCTGGACTTTCCCAACCTATTGGTTGTTTCCCGGTGAAGTTTTTTATCTCTTCAACAGCGGCAGCAATAGCTTCATCTTCGTTATCTAGTGAATGCTGTGGTTGCTGTTCATATCCATGACCCATGAACTCCCAACCAGCTTCTAACGCTGCTTCTGCGAGCCGCGGATATTTTGAACAAACGTGACCATTTATTGCAAGTGTTGCACGTATTCCACGAGATTTGAGTGCATTTAAATGCCTCCAGAAACCAACTCTATTTCCATATTCATGCCATGACCAGTTTGGGATATTTGGCATTAGTTGATTACCCATTGGTGGAGGCAATGCATTTCTTGGCATAGGTCTTATAATATTCCATAATTCTACATTGACAGTTGTCCATACTATAATTTTTGAGTCGTTTGGACCTTTCATCTTTGGTCTATCAATTATAGCTTCATACTTTAAGCGATCTGTTAGTAAACTCATTCTGTTCCTATTTTTTTATTTCTTCTTTTAAGTTTATATACTATTTTTTTTGATTATATTTGAATTTATAAATTTTTTAAGAATTTTTTTAAGGCAAAACATCAAATGGGACCATTAAAAGATATCAAGATTTTTGATTTAACGCGCGTATTGGCTGGGCCACATTGTACTCAAATACTGGGTGATCTTGGTGCCGATATAATTAAAATTGAGAGAGTAGAAAATGGAGATGATACACGAAAATTCGCACCACCCTTTATGAAAGACCAAAATGGTGATGATACAAATCAAAGTGCATATTTTTCAGGAACGAATAGAAACAAAAGATCCTTAACTCTTGATTTAAGTTCCTCTGAGGGTCAGGCTATTGCAAAGGAGTTAATTTCAAAGTCAGATATTTTGGTAGAAAATTTCAAAGTAGGTACTCTTAAGAAGTACAACTTGGATTATGACTCACTCAAGGATGAATTTCCTAGTTTAAT
>JAYPSX010000067.1:0-2706 GCA_038133315.1 Hyphomicrobiales bacterium | reverse complement strand
GCACATGTTGCGTGGCTCGCCAATCAAGGTATGAATTATTTAGCAACAGGTAAGAATCCACAACGACTGGGGAATCAGCATCCAAATATATTACCCTATCAAGTTATGCCATCAAAAGATGGTTATTTTGTTCTTTCAGTGGGAAATGATGCAACATTTGAGAGGTTTTGTGAAGTCGCATCATGCGAGTACTTGTTGGAGGATAAAAAATTTGCTGAAGCTGTTCAAAGGGTTAAGAACAGGGAAGAAGTTACAAATAAATTAAATGAAATCACAAAAATGCATGAAACAAAATGGTGGTTAGAAAAATTAGAAGCAAAGAATATTGGATGTTGTGCAATTAATACTCTGGAAGAGGTCTTCTCAGACCCACAGGTCATTTCAAGAGAGATGGTCTTAAACATGGAAGGAACAGATGAGAAGAAAAGTCCCTATAAGTTAATTGCAAATCCTATTAAGATGAAAGAGGGCAGTATTACTTATCGTTATCCACCACCACAACATGGAGAACATACCAGTGAGCTGTTGAAGGAATATCTAGATTATTCCGACGAAAAGATTGATGCTCTTAAAAAGTCTGGAATAATCTAGTTAAAATTATCTGATTATCTATGCTGTTTTTTCTTCTACTTTACCGTAGTGAGTATATGTCTGTTGTATATACCATTTGTAGAAATCCCAATAGCTTTCCTCAGGGTACTTCATTGGATTTTCTGAACTTACGCATGAAGGTATTTGTTTTGCGACTGTTTCAAGGCTTGTGTTAACAAAACATGCAAGAGAATAGCGGTCATTATTTCTTGGAGGCAATACCCTATGAGGTGTTGCTCTAAACCTTTCGTTTGTCCAACGTTCTAAGAATTGTCCCAAATTCAAAATAAGAGCTCCATCTGGTATAATTGGCCAGAACCATGAACCATCAGTATCCATTACTTGCAAACCAGGTTCTTTAGCCAGTGGTAATATTGTCATAAATCCTGTATCAGCATGAGCGCCAAGACCAAATTCTTTTTCCTCAACAAATTCTACTTTTGGATATTTTGCAAGACGGAAGTAACTATAAAGTTCTTCAAAATGTGGTTCAAAAAAGTTATCTTCAACACCCAAAGCTTCGGCCCATACAGGCAGTAGTTTCTTACACATGCTAATAATGCCATTCCAGTAATCCATTACATCTTCTTTGAAATTATCCATTTCTGGCCATTGGTTTTTGCCATAAAATTGTTTACCTGCTTTTACATGAGGATGGTCATCAGGATATTCAGTTGCTAAAACCAAGCATTCAACAGAGTCTGTTTTTGTATGTTCTTCATATTTGGAATGAGTTAGTATGGTCGCTTTTGATGGGATATAACCACGCTGATTTTCATTAACTTTGATGTCCATTTTGAAGTCAACATCTTTATTATGGAATTTTATTATTTGTTCTTCCATTTTTTCAATTTTTTCTTGTGGAATGCCATGATTTACTAGGCACATAAATCCAAGTGTTTCAGCTGCTTCTCTCCATTTACCAGCAAGTTCTTTTATTGCTTTACGATCACCATTCATAATCGGTGCCAAATCCATTACAGGTAATTCTTTATATGGATAATCTATATCTCTAGCGTCAATTTTTCCTGAATTCATTTTTCTCCTCTTTTTTTGTCTATATTGAAAAATTACTTAAAATAACGTATCAAAAATTAAATTTGTTTACTATCATCAAAAATAAGTTGATATATTAAAACAGATTTAAATTGTTAATGAAATAAAAAAATCAAGTAAAGGGGTTAAAATGTCAGAAAAAATTGGAATAATTGGTCTTGGAATAATGGGGTCAGCTTATGCGAAAAATCTTACAGCAGCTGGCTATGAGATAATTGGCTTTGACGTAAACGAAGAAAGATTTGAAGCTCAGGGAAATGCAAGAGTCGTAAGAGCTTCATCACCAACAGATGTAGTCAATCAAGTCGATAGAGTTATCACATCTCTCCCACATCCAGACGCATTAATGGCCGTAGCAGATGAAATATCAAAATCTGGAAAAGAAGTTATCGTTGCGGATACTTGCACACTAAAAATTTCAGATAAGTTAAAGGCAAGAGATATCCTTGCTGAAAAAGGAATAACACTGCTTGATTGCCCTGTGAGTGGAACCGGGCACCAAGCATGGGCAGGGGATCTTGTCATTTTTGGAAGTGGAGACCAAGCCTCTTTTGATAAAATCAAGCCTGCATTTGAAAAAATGGGCAGGGAGGTTCATTTCCTGGGTGAGTTTGGTACAGGGTCCAAAATGAAATACATAGCTAATTTATTAGTTGTAATTCATAATGTGTCATCAGCTGAAGCAATAACATACGGTATTAAAGCAGGAATTGATCCTCAGCTTGTTTACGATGTCATAAAATCTAGTGCTGGATCATCCAGAATGTTTGAGGTCAGGGGGCAGATGATGGTCGACAATAAGTATGACGAGAACGTATCTGCTAATCACTATATTACAAAGAAAGATATTTCTGTCATATTGGATTATGCTGACCAGATGGGTTGTCCCACACCATTACTCTCGGTTGCAGGTGATATTCACAGAGCTGCAATAGCTCAAGGTCGAGCCCTTGAAGATACTGCATCAGTATGCGCTGTGACAGACTTGTTGGCTGGTGTAAAAAGATAAATAAATTTAAGTAACCCAATGAAGCATAACCTTGAAGCAAAATATGACAC
>JAYPSX010000066.1:0-6676 GCA_038133315.1 Hyphomicrobiales bacterium | reverse complement strand
GTACCAGCAAGAATAGAAGCAGTAGAAAGATTGAAAGGGCCTCTAATTTTATTTAATACTTCAATAACATGCATAGGACAATATGCCCAACCAATTCTTAATGCTGCAAGCCCATATACTTTAGAAAATGTCCTCGTCATAACAGTATTAACATTATTAGAAATCATTTCCATACCATCGGTGTAATCATCTTCTTGAACATACTCTGCATATGCACCGTCAATTACAAGCAAGACCTCTTCTGGCAAACCATTTCTTAATTTAACTAACTCATCTCTGGTTAGATAAGATCCTGTGGGGTTATTAGGATTTGCAATGAATACAATTTTAGTTTTGTTTGTAACTGCTGAAATTATATTTTTTATATTTGTTTTTAACCCTATTTCTTTTGCTGGAACTGGAATAGCGTCATTTGCTAGAGTTATAATCTTATAAAGTAAAAAAGCATGCTCTGAATATATAACTTCATCTCCTGGACGCAAATATGCACTTGCAATTAGATTGAGGATTTCATCCGATCCTGAACCACAAATAATATTACTTGACTCAATATCATATAATTCAGACAACTTGTTTTTTAATATTGTACTGTTACCATCTGGGTATATTGAAAGTGAGCTACTTGCCTTATTAAAAGCTGCCACAGCACTTTTGCTTGGCCCTAATGCAGACTCATTCGAAGATAATTTTATTGCTCCCTCAAGAGAACTTCCTTTACCACCTTTATAACGGTTAATTTTTGATATCCCATTACGTGGTTCTATTAAATTACTCAATTTTCCCTCCCATTTTATGAGGAGTTGCATATCTCCCAATAAACTCAGATTTATTAATAAAATCAAAATCTTGAATTTTTTTGCATAAACCTTTTGTCTTATTAGTAATAAGTCTAATCGATAGGACATATATGTTTTTATTAAGTTTTTGCAAGGTTACTTCATCGATTCCAAGAAAATTAATTATCCTCTCCAAACTTTTTGAATCTTCAACTGATATCTCTTCATTTGTTTCAAGTCTGAAGAGAAGAGTATCATCAGATGTTTTTAATTTATTCGGTTTCCCAATTATATATAACTTTGGTTCTTGCTCATTTAAATACAATTGAGGTAATGAACCAATAACTTCTTCCTTGTATGAATCCATATCTATTAAAGACTTACTACCAACACTTAATATTTTTATTGTTGAGCTAATATTTTTATGATCATCTTTATAATCAAATAGCGAATTAGAAATTATGATATTATTTGATAAACCAAAATTATTTATTATCAATTCATATTCAAGCTTCCCAATATCCTCATGAATCATAATATCTAATGGTGCTTGGATGGAGGTGTTAACATTTATAATACTCCTCCATATACTCCAAATCTGCACTATATTAAGCTTTCCATTATCTGAATTTGCAAGGTTTCGAAGTATTTCTACCTCACGTGATGGATGGTAAATAGGTAAGTTATTTTCTAATTTAATTTTGGCTATGTTTTGAGCAATTTCAGCCCTTTTATTTAATAACCTTTTTAGATCTTCATCAATTAAGTCAAGTTCTTGACGATATGAATCGAGGCCAAGATTTTCTAGTTTTTTTTCTACCATCGTATTTACTGATTATGATTACTTCATATTATTGTAAGAAAATTGCTAAATATTTCTTACTTTATAAATTATAAAGGTAATAAATAATAGACAATATTTTCATTTAGAGATATGTAATTGGTCTTATTATTAGAGAAATATTAAAATTTTATGTCTTAGAATGTAAATTGGAGCATAAATATTAAGAATGACTAAAACCATCAACATAGCCAATTCAAAATTAAAATTTTCATCGGGTAAATCAATTTCACCCCTTGAGATCGCATATGAAACCTATGGATCGTTAAATAAGGAAAAAACAAATGCTATCCTTATCTGTCACGCACTTACTGGTGACCAGTACGTTTCTGACACAAATCCGATAACAAAAAAACCAGGCTGGTGGGAAATTCTTGTCGGAAAAGATAAGCCAATAGACACAAATAAATATTTTATAATTTGTTCAAATGTTCTGGGTGGTTGCATGGGTACGACAGGTCCTAAATCAATTGACAATTCTACTAAAAGTACCTATGGACTCAATTTTCCTGTTATCACCATAAGTGATATGGTTAAGGTGCAAACGCTGCTGCTCGATCATCTTGGAATTGAAAAGGTTCTTTCAGTTATTGGTGGATCTATGGGTGGTATGCAAGTGTTATCTTGGATGTCAGAATTTCCTGAAAGAATTAGATCTGCAGTTCCTATAGCTACAGCAGCTCATCATACTTCCCAAAATATTGCCTTCCATGAGGTTGGAAGACAAGCAATTATGGCTGATCCAAACTGGCATGAAGGAAAATATTTTGAACATGATATTGTTCCAGAAAAAGGGTTATCTGTTGCAAGAATGACAGCTCATATTACATATTTATCAGAGGTTGCTCTTCAAAACAAATTTGGCAGGAATCTTCAGGATCGATCAAAAAAAACTTTTAGTTTTGATGCTGATTTTCAAATAGAAAGCTACTTGAGATATCAAGGTGTAAATTTTGTAAAGAGATTCGATGCAAATTCTTATCTCTTCTTAACTAGAGCGATGGATTATTTCGATCTAATATCAGAAAATAATGGCATGTTAGCAAATGCTTTTAATAATTTACATGCATCAATATGTGTCATCTCATTCACTGGTGATTGGTTATTCCCATCAAGTGAGAGTAAAAAAATTGTTCATGCTCTAAATGCTAATGGAGTCGACGTAAGCTTTATTGATATAGAATCAAACAAAGGTCATGATGCATTTCTAATGGATGAACCGCAAATGTTTGAAACTATTAGGGGCTTCTTGGAGGCGCAGTATAATAAATAAAATGAGTAATAGATCAGATTTTATAGTTATTAGAGATATGGTCGCATCCAATTCAAAAATATTGGATGTCGGTTGTGACGATGGAACACTTATGCAAATGTTAAAAGAGAGTAAAACTGTCGATGCAAGAGGAATTGAATTATTCCCAGATCGTGTAAATTTGTGCTTGGCAAAAGGGCTATCAGTAGTTCAAGGTGATGCAAATAAAGATCTGGCAATGTATCCTAAAAATAGTTTCGATTATGTAATACTCAGTAAAACTCTGCAATCAATGTTACAGCCAAAAGAAACACTTGAAGAACTATTAAGAGTTGGAAAGAGGGCAATTGTATCAATCCCCAACTTTGGTCATTGGAAAGTACGTTTATATCTTGCTATTCATGGTCAGATGCCAGTTACGCCTTCCCTTCCAGCAACATGGTTTAATACAGAAAATATTCATTTATGTACAATCAATGATTTCTTGGAACTTTGTACCAATATGAATATTAATATTATCAAATCAGTAGCTCTTGATAAGAATGGTAAGGTGTTAAACTTTGCAAACAGATTAAGGTCTGTTAATCTGATAGGAGAACAAGCTATATTTTTATTGGAAAAGAATAATCATGGGTAAATTCAATATTAATCAATTTATATGCAGGAGTGATAATTATGGTGTAATTATCTCCGATAAAAATACCGGTCTCACTGCATCTATTGATGCTCCAGATGCCGAAATTATTGATCAAGAATTAATAAAAAATAATCTAAAACTCACACATCTATTAATTACACATAAACATCTAGATCACATTGAAGGAATTGAATATTTAAAAGATAAATATGGCTGTACAGTAATAGGTCCAGAAAAAGAAAAGAGGGAGATCCCATTATTAGATATTACTGTAATTGATGAGGAATATATTGATTTTTCAGGAAGCCCTATAAAAATAATTGAAACACCGGGGCATACTCTCGGACATATTATTTATTACTTTGAGCAGGATAATCTTCTTTTCGCTGGAGATACCCTATTTCTAATGGGTTGTGGTAGAGTATTCGAAGGAACCCACAAGCAAATGTTTGAATCACTAGAAAAAATTAAAAAATTACCACCTGATACAACAATTTATTGTGGTCATGAATATTCACTTGCAAATGCAAAGTTTGTTGCCTCAATTTGGCCAGATAACAACAATATAAAGAAAAGACTGTATGAGATAGAGTTATTTAGAGATCAAAACAAACTTACACTTCCAACATTGCTGGATAATGAGCTAAAGACAAATCTTTTTTTGATGAGCGATAATTCATTATTGAAAAAAAAATTAGATATGGGCGATGCAAAAGAGGAAGAAATTTTCTCAGAATTAAGAACGAAAAAAGATAACTTCTAAATTTCCCTCTCAACGCAAAGAGCTACACCCATTCCACCACCTACGCAAAGTGATGCCAATCCCCTTGATACATCCCTCTTCAACATTTCATGGATTAATGTGACCAGAATTCGAGCGCCTGATGCTCCAACTGGATGACCTAATGCTATAGCACCACCATTAACATTTAATTTTTCAGATGGTATATCAAGATCAAGTGAACAAGCACATGCCTGAGCTGCAAAAGCTTCATTTAATTCAAAGAGATCAATATCACCTATTGACCATCCAGTATTTTTTAAAGCATTCTTGACTGCAGGAATTGGTCCAATACCCATAATTGATGGATCAACACCTGCTTGCCCCCAACCAACTATCTTTACAAGTGGACTCAAACCCATACTTTTTGCTCTCTTGTATGACATCATAAGAAGCCCCGCAGCTCCATCATTAATACCTGATGCATTAGCAGCCGTAACAGTTCCATCATCTTTTTTAAATATTGGACGCAGAGCTTCAATATCTTCGATGTTTATATTCTTTCTGATATATTGGTCATTTAAAACAATTTCTTCAGATCTTCTGTTTTTAATAGTTACTGGGCAAATTTCTTCAACGAATCTTCCTGAGTCTTGAGCTTTAGAAGCTTTTAATTGTGATTGATATGCAAAATCATCCTGAGTTTTTCTATCAATTTTCCATTGTTGTGCAATATTTTCAGCAGTGATCCCCATGTGATAGTTATTAAAAAAATCAATGAGTGCATCATTAATCATTGAGTCACTAAGGGTTATATCACCCATTTTTTGACCACTTCTGATGGTAGCAGTATGAGGCGCCATTGACATGTTTTCTTGTCCACCAGCAATCATAATCTTATCATTATTTTCATGTATCTGTTGGTGAGCTAATATTACGGCTCTCAATCCTGATGCACAAAGCTGATTAATTAACCATGATGGTTTTTCATATGGAATACCCGCATCAACAGCAGCTTGCCTTGCTGGATTTTGACCTTGCCCTGCAGTTAATATTTGTCCCAGAATAATTTCATCAACATCTGAAGGATCGATACTGGATTTTTCAAGTAGTGATTTTATGACTGCAGAGCCAAGTTTATATGTTGGAGTATTGATAAAAACTCCATTAAAGCTTCCAATCGCCGTTCTCGTAGCAGAAACAATTACAGTATCATCTTCTTTATACAAATTACTATCCCTTTTAGATGTTTAGATTATATTTTTATTCTAACCTTGCTGTCAAATCTGTCAGCTCGTAATGTCATAAAAACTGCGAAAATACCTAATGGTATACAAATGATATTCATAACTTCCCAGCCAACATAAGTAAGCATTAAACCTGCAGATAAACTGGCAATTGCTTGCATTGTGAACACTATAATTTCATTAAAACCTTGTGCCTTAAACTTTTCTTCTTCTTCATAAGCCAAAACTAAAAGACTAGTAGAGGTAATAAAAAGGAAATTCCACCCAATACCCAAACAAGTTAATGCAACTAAATAGTTAAAATATGAGTTTTCAAAGAAGCTCAGAAGGATAGTTATTGAGAAGAAAACTATTCCTGAGTATATCATTCGGCTATGACCATACTTTTTAATTAATCTGCCAGTGAATAGCGATGGGAGAAACATTCCAAAGATATGCGATTGAATTACAAACTTTGTACTAGATAGAGAAAAGCCATGTCCATGATGCATGCTTAATGGTGTTGCGGTCATCAAAAAAGACATAATGGCATAAGACATAGCAGCAACTACAATTGCTTGACTAAACCTATGAGATTTTAAAAACTCTATATATGTTCTTCCTGATTTAACTTTCTCCTCAACTTTTACCATCTTTTCCTGTTTATAAAAAAACAGAACAATTATTGGAATAGATGTTAAAATTGCAAGCGCCAAATAAGAACCAACGAATGTATGCTCAGGTATTAAATTTTGACCATACACTGCGATGTTGGGACCAAGAATGGCTGAAACAATTCCAGCTAGCATTATTGCTGATATGGCCTTTGGAACCATGTCTTTTTCTACTGTTTCTGCTGCCGCGAACCTATATTGATGAGTAAAAGCAAGACCATTACCAATCATGAAACAAGCCACACAATAGATAGCAAATTCACTAATATAAATTGAGTATGCCGCTATTAATGCAGATATAGTTGTATAAAATGATGCAATAATAAAACCTTTTTGCCTACCTATTTTACTCATCATCTTTGAAGCTAACATAGTAGCACTTGCTAGACCAATAACCATCATTGCTGTTGGTAAGGTGGATAATGATAAGACTGGTGTTAGAGTAGAACCTATTATTCCACTCAAAAATATTGTGACGGGAGCTGCAGTAAATCCAAATATCTGCGCAATAATTATTAGTATTAGATTTTTATTATACATGTTAATTAT
>JAYPSX010000065.1:4854-6695 GCA_038133315.1 Hyphomicrobiales bacterium | reverse complement strand
TGTAGAAATTTTTTAAAGGAGAAATTTAATGAAATTAATTACAGCTATCATTAAGCCATTCAAGCTTGATGATGTAAGAAAAGCTCTAGTTGATCTTGGAATAGAAGGAATGACAGTAACTGAGGTAAAAGGTTTTGGTCGTCAAAAAGGTCACACAGAGGTTTATCGTGGAGCTGAGTATGAAGTTAATTTTATACCAAAGATACAAATCGATCTTGTGGTAAAAGACGAACTTCTTGATTCAGCTACAAGCGCTATTTGTGAAGCAGCAAAAACAGATAAAGTCGGAGACGGAAAAATATTTGTATTTGATGTGCAGAGCGCAATAAGAATTAGGACTGGCGAAACAGACGCTGCAGCCCTGTAAATATTTAGGAGAAAAAAATGTTAAAAAAATTATTACTATCAGTAATTGGTATAAGTTTCCTGACTTATTCAATGACTGAGCCAGCAAATGCAGCAGCTGAAGATACAGTCTATGTATTTAATACACTGCTCTTTTTAATTGGTGGTTTTCTTGTTATGTGGATGGCAGCAGGATTTGCAATGCTTGAAGCAGGAATGGTTAGATCAAAAAGCGTTGCGATGCAATGTACAAAAAATATAGCTCTATATGCAATAGCTGGTCTAGTTTTTTGGTTAGTTGGTTATAATCTTATGTATGACGGCGTGGATGGTGGTTTCTTTGGAAGCTTTACTGCTTTCAGTGTACCTGATCCATCAGCTGATACAGGTGACTATTCTGCAGCATCAGATTGGTTTTTCCAAATGGTATTCTGTGCTACAACAGCATCTATTGTCTCTGGAACAGTTGCAGAAAGAATCAAGTTAATTCCATTCCTAATTTTTGTTGTATTACTTTGTGGAATTATCTACCCAATTCAAGGTGCATGGCAATGGGGCGGTGGATTCCTTTCAGAGCTTGGATTCAGTGATTTTGCTGGGTCAACAATCGTTCACTCAACAGGTGGTTGGGCAGCTTTAATGGGTGCTCTTATTCTTGGTGCACGTGCTGGCAGATACACATCTGACGGTAAAGTTAATCCAATGCCAGGTTCATCAATGCCTTTAGCTACTCTTGGTACTTTTATTCTATGGCTTGGTTGGTTTGGATTCAATGGTGGTTCTCAGTTAGCTCTTGGTTCACTAGAAGATGCTTCATCTGTATCTAAAATATTTATGAACACAAACCTTGCAGCTGCTGGTGGTGTTGTTGCAGCGATCATCTTATCACAAATCTTGTATAAGAAAGTAGATCTAACAATGGCATTAAACGGTGCGTTAGCAGGTCTAGTATCGATAACAGCTGAACCACTAATGCCTTCACCTCTATCAGCAATTATTATTGGTGCTATTGGTGGTATCATTGTTGTTCTAGCAGTTCCAATGCTTGATAAATTTAAAATTGATGATGTGGTTGGTGCAATACCAGTTCACTTATTAGCAGGTATTTGGGGTACACTTGTAGTGCCTTGGTCAAATCCTGATACAAGCATCGTAACACAATTTATCGGTGTTATCTCAATTGGTATCTTCGTAAGTGCAATAAGTGCTGTTGTTTGGTTTGTGATGAAATCAACAATTGGTATTCGTGTAAGCGAAGAAGCCGAACTTAATGGTGTAGATAAAACTGAGTTAGGAATGGATGCATATCCAGACTTTACAAAGTCATAATTCTCAACCATATATTCTCCCATAAAAAGGTGGTCTTCGGACCACCTTTTTTTATGAAACATTAACATACGTTTAACCAGATTTTCTTATAATTAACAGGTAATTAATTATGAGGACTAATGAGCTCAATATCTCCTTTTCAGAGAACTAGGGATCTCCTTTCAAAT
>JAYPSX010000065.1:0-4754 GCA_038133315.1 Hyphomicrobiales bacterium | reverse complement strand
TTATATGAAAAATCACAAAAATATAATTTTATCATAATTTCAGATGAATGTTATTCAGAGATATACCGTTCAAAAGCACCAAATAGTATTTTGAAAATATCTGAAAAGAATAATTTTAAAAATATATTGTCATTCAACTCATTGTCAAAAAGATCAAATGCACCAGGCCTTAGATCTGGATACGTTATAGGTGATATCAATGTTATTCGAGAATTCTTTAATTTAAGAAACGTTGCCGCACCAACAGTTCCAACACCAATACAAATTGCCTCGGAGACGTTGTGGGGAGATGAGAGTCACGTTATAGAGAATCGTAAATTATATAATGAAAAATTTGATACATTTTACTCGACATTAGATAAGAAATTTAATTTTAAGATTCCACATGGTGGATTTTTTGCCTGGCTAAACATCTCTGACTTTGGTTCAGATGAGTCAGTAACATTAAAATTATGGGAGTCTGGAGTAAAAGTTATACCTGGATCATATTTATCATTAAATACAGACAAAAATTCTGACTCAAAAAAATTTATTCGGATCGCACTCGTGGGAGATAATGATGAAATATATAGGGCAACCAAAATTATTAATGAGGTAATTAATTGAGATGAAATTATCTAGTCTGAATTTTATTGAAACTGTAGCCCCAATAAGTCTTAGGTTGTTTTTGAAGAAACAAGCAAAAAGGATCTTTGGAATATTATTATTTGCTACTTGTATGTATCTAATCGTATCACTGATTTCATGGAACCCATACGATCCAAGTATTAATAATTATAATGATAATGCCATAACTAATCTATTGGGAGCATCTGGAGCAATAATTTCTGATTTCATGCTGCAATTTTTAGGGATAGGTTCCTTCGTCTTGATAACATTATTATTATTTTTAAGTCTGAATTTTATTCTCCAAAATCAAAAAATAATAGGACTACCCAGATATTTTAGATACCCTTCTTTTTTCGTATTATGGCTATTAATTCTCTCAAGTATTGATATTACAAATAGCGGTTTATTCAAATCAACTGTTAACTGGATTTATTTGGTTGGCGCAGGAGGATTGATAGGGGATATGCTGAATCAATCAGTTCAGGATAACATCCTGTCCAATATGACATTAATATCAGAAAATCATTTTAAGAAATTTATATTTTTTGTATCAGTCATTCTTCTAATATTGATCCATTATCTAAATAGATTAATTATTAAATACAAAACTAACCGCCAACAAAAACTCCTCGAGAATGACTCTATGCACCAACGTGTTACAGTCAAAAATGAGAGAAAAATTATAATATTACTGTTATCCTTTATCAGAAAAATATTTGATTTATTTAACTCTCTAAGATCATTGCCTTTCTTACAAAAAAATGATGACGTTAGCTTTGAAGAAATTAGAGATACTCTTGATAGTGCTAAAAATGATGAGCACATAGTCATTGGCGAGAGTTTCGAGTCGCATGAGGAGCCTATCAGTTTTGATCTTCCATCTAAAAAGAAGGTTAAAACAAAAAGAACAAGATCAAAAACAACAGACATAAGAAAAGATAATTTTGATCTATTTGAAAATAATAATTCTTATTCACTGCCGTCTATTGCTCTCCTGAGGGCAAACCACCAAGATGATTACAGTGCTAAAGTAAGTCAAATAGAATTACAGGAAAAAGCAGAAGAGCTTAAAAATGTACTACTTGAATATAAAGTCTCTGGTGAGATTATTAACATCAAACCTGGACCCGTAGTCACGTTGTTTGAAATCGAACCATCTATTGGCACAAGATCATCACGTGTTATTAGTCTTGCCGAAGATATTGCTATGGCTATGAAAGCAATCTCTGCAAGAGTTGCTGTTATTCCAGGGCGTAATTTAATCGGTATAGAACTGCCAATGGCTGATAGAAGCACAGTGTACTTGAGTGAAATAATAAAATCTGAGGAGTTTGAAAACACTAATCATAGACTAGCAATAGCTCTTGGTAAAAATATTGGAGGACAACCTGTTGTTGTAGACTTGGCTTCTATGCCTCACTTACTAATTGCAGGGACTACTGGTTCCGGTAAGTCAGTCGGTATCAATACGATGATTCTATCACTATTGTATAAATATTCCCCTGATGACTGTAAATTAATAATGATTGATCCAAAAATGCTCGAACTTTCAGTCTATGAAGGCATCCCACACCTCCTCACACCCGTTGTTACAGAACCTAAAAAAGCGGTTGTTGCCTTAAAGTGGATTGTGAAAGAAATGGAGAAAAGATACAAAAACATGTCAAAAATTGGCGTAAGGAATCTTGATGGGTACAACAAGAAAATAGAACGCGAGGGAGGTGTAATAAAAAACAAGGTTCAAATCGGTTATGATGAAACAACGGGAAGACCGAACTATCATAATGAAGAAATTACCCTTAAAAAAATGCCCTACATAGTTGTAATTGTAGATGAAATGGCTGATCTAATGGCTGTTGCGGGTAAAGAGATTGAACATTCTGTTGCACGTCTAGCAGCAATGGCACGTGCCGCAGGAATTCATTTGATCATGGCAACACAACGACCATCAACAGATGTAATTACCGGAACAATCAAAGCTAATTTCCCGACACGTATTAGTTTTCAGGTAAGCTCAAAAATCGACAGTAGGGTTGTATTGAACGAGTCAGGAGCAGAACAACTACTCGGAAAAGGTGATATGCTGTATATGGCAGACGGAGGAAGAATAAATCGCATTCATGGGGCGTTTGTAGATGATAATGAAGTCTCTGATGTTGTTAATTATCTAAAAAAACAGGCCAAACCAGAATACATTGAAGAAATTATCAAAGATCCAGAAGAGTCACAAACCAACTCTGATGGTGAAAGTCACATTGAACCACAGTTGTATGAGCAAGCTGTTAATGTAATACTATCTGATCAAAAAGCTTCAACAAGTCTCCTACAGAGAAGACTAAGAATTGGATATAATAAAGCTGCAGATATCATTGATAAGATGGAAAAAGATGGCATCATCTCTGAAGCCGATCATGTCGGTAGAAGAGAAATATTGTTAAATGAACAAAATTTTGACAATATTAGATGATAAATCAGCTATATTAAGCCAAAAAAAAAGAAAATGAATGTCTAGATTATCAAAAATATTATCTGTTTTAGTATTATTATTTTATTCCCATCAACCCACACATGCTAGTTTTTTAGATCCTATTCAGTTAGAAGCCGTTAATGCGGTAAACTCCTATCTAAATAATATTGAGCATATGGAAGGTGACTTTATTCAGGTTAATCCTGATAGCTCAATATCAGATGGAAGATTCTATATTAGAAGGCCTGGAAAATTTCGTTTTGATTATGATAAACCCGAGTCACTCCTCGTTGTATCTGATGGTGTATGGTTGGGAATTATTGATAGGGAACTTGAAACATTAGATAGATATCCAATCAGATACTCGCCCCATTATGTTTTATTTAAAAATAATGTTAGCCTACTCGAAGATGCCCGTATCCTTGGGATAGAGTTTTATGATAAATTTCTTGTTTTATCGATTGAAGGACTAACTGATGAGGAAATAGGTGAGATAACACTTCACTTCCACGTTAGAGATAGCATTAATGAATCTTATACAAACCTTGAACTTTATGAATGGTACATCGTTGATGCACAAGGATTTGAGACAAACGTCAAATTATCAAATGTTGTCCATGGTGTTGTCGCAGAACATAGCTATTTTGTTGTAAAAGAAGAAAGTAAATAGAGCATACATTGAAGTTAATCACTTGGAACATCAATAGTGTCCGAATAAGACTCCAACAATTAAGTGAAATTATCAGTGAATTTGATCCTGATATTATATGTCTGCAAGAAACAAAATGTGAAGATGATAAGTTTCCGTTAAAAGAAATCCAGGGATTAGGATTTAAATATGTCGCTATTAACGGTCAACCTTCTTACAACGGTGTTGCTATACTATCAAAAAAAAAATTTGATAATATTGTAAAGCATGACTTCTGTTACAAATCCGACTCAAGACATATTAGCGCTGAGTTTTTAATCAAATCATTGGATAAAAAATTAACAATACATAATTTCTATGTTCCAGCTGGAGGTGATGAGCCAGATCCAGAAATAAATCCAAAGTTTCATCATAAATTACAATTTCTAGACGAGATGTTTAGTTACATTAGGGATGTATTAAATGATAATAATTATCACGTATTTGTTGGAGATATGAATATTGCACCTCATGTAAATGATGTGTGGTCACACAATCAATTATTGAATGTTGTCAGTCATACAGCAATAGAGAGAAAAAAATTAATGGAAATCATTAATAATAATAATCTATGCGATGTTATGCGCCACTTTGCGCATGAAGAAGAAAAAGTCTATTCTTGGTGGAGTTATAGAAATCGTGATTGGCGTAAATCTAATAGAGGTAGAAGATTGGACCACATCTGGTTATCCAATAATTTAATTCAAAATTATAAGTTCCACTCAATATTTAGTGATGCACGTGATTTCGAACGTCCATCAGATCATGTCCCCGTCCTAGTTGAATTATAGTTAAAATCGATAGCTTATATTAGTCTCTTTTTTGCGGAAAATCTCGCGGCACAAAAATTGCGTAACTGTCGTCAGACGAATTTTTGTATTTCTTAGGAATGTTTAATTCTTTTTTAGTTTTTAGCGCCTACGGCGCAAAACAAAGAAAGGAAATATCATGGATAAAAAAATACTATTAGGTGGTGCTGCTGCTCTACTG
>JAYPSX010000064.1:2875-6789 GCA_038133315.1 Hyphomicrobiales bacterium | reverse complement strand
ATCATAAATTACTCTATATTAAATTAGTATTTAAATTGAAAACATATTAAAATAAAAAGTACAACCTACAAATTAAGATAAAATGCTAGATACCACACTAATAATTCTAATAATATTAGCAATTTCAACAATATTAATATTTTTACTGCTAATTCAAAGTAAAAAAAATAGTAGAGCT
The DNA here is from genome assembly GCA_038133315.1 of Hyphomicrobiales bacterium. GTDB lineage: Bacteria > Pseudomonadota > Alphaproteobacteria > Rhizobiales > TMED25 > TMED25. Next base: position 6,611 of record JAYPSX010000064.1, on the reverse strand, counting down.
TCCGTTAATGAAATTGCAGAGTTATTGAAACAAAATAATGAATTAGATTTAAAGATTAAATCTTTAGCAGATTTATTTAATGGCAATCATGACAGGTTAAGAAATTCCATTGACGAAGTCAAAGATAAGATAAATCAGAAAGTGCAAGAAGAATTAAAAGAAAGTCGTGAGAAAACACATGCAGATTTGACTAAGTTATCTGAACGACTTGCAGTCATCGATAATGCTCAAAAAAATATAACTGACTTATCAAATAATGTAATTGATTTACAAGGTATTCTATCAAATAAACAACAAAGAGGTGCGTTTGGTCAGGCAAGAATGGAGTCAATAATTGCGGACGCACTGCCAAATAATCTCTTCTCATTCCAGCATACTTTAACAAATGGAAAGAGACCTGATAGTATAATCAGAATGCCAAATTCGAATGAAGTTATTGTGATTGACTCAAAATTTCCACTAGAAAGTTTTGATCAATTGAGATCAGCAAAATCATCAGAAGAAAAAAAGAAAGCCAATTCACAAATTAAGATAGATGTTTTGAAACATGTGAATGACATAGCTGATAAATATAAAATACCTGGAGAGGTAAGAGAGCCATTGATTATGTTTATTCCATCGGAGTCAATTTATGCAGATTTATATGAAAATTTTGAAGATATCATTCAAAAAGCATACAGAACTGGAATCACAATAGTATCTCCAAATACACTCATGTTAATAATACAAACTCTTCAAACATTAATTCGTGATGCTCATATGCAAAAGCAATTAGGTGTTATTAAAAGTGAAGTAGGTAATATTCTGCTTGATGTGGATAGGTTAACCAATAGGGTACAAGACCTACAAAAACATTTTAATTTAGCTAATAACGATATTGAAAAAATAATTGTTTCATCAAAAAAAATTGCAACGAGTGGTCGTAAAATTGATCTAATTGAAGAAGCACCAAAAGATCAAAATTTAATTAATAAAGATATTGATTAGTTAGCATCTGTCCTTGATAAGATTGCTTGCGTGAGCGTTCCATCATCTAAATAATCAAGTTCTCCTCCAATTGGAATACCATAAGCTAATTTTGTAATTCTAATATTATGTTTGCTTAATAAGTCACTCAGAAAATGCATAGTAGTTTGGCCATCGATGGTTGCACTTAGAGCAAGGATAACTTCCTTGACATTATTCTCTTCAATTCTATGCACTAATTTATTAATATTTAACTCTTCTGGTCCTATTCCATCTAGTGCATTAAGTACGCCGCCAAGAATGTGATAATAACCTTTTATTGCACCAGCTCTCTCAATTGCCCACAAGTCAGCCACTTCTTCAACAACACAAATGATATTCTCGTCACGATTTTGGTTACTGCATATGGAGCATGGGGACTTTAGGTCAATATTATTGCAGACTTGGCAAAGGACTATTTTCTCATAAATCTCAATGAGAGAGTCTTTCAATGGTAAAAGAAGTTGTTCTTTCTTCTTAATTAGTTCAAGCGCAGCTCTCCTTCCAGATCTGGGACCAAGTCCGGGAATCTTTGATAATAGACGAATAAAATTATCTATCTCGTTGGTATCTATAGAAGACATTTTTTAGAATCCAAGATTGAATCCGGGAGTAAGTTGTAGTCCTCCGGTTATTTCTTTCATTTTTTTTGAAACTTCATCATTTATTTTTGATTTTGCATCACTGAATGCCGCAATAATGAGATCTTCAATTATTTCTTTTTCAGTTGCAACTAAGATACTTGGGTCAATATCAATTTTTTTTAACTCTCCATTGCCATTGACGGTTATATTAACAAGACCACCACCTGAGGAGCCTTCGCATTCTATATTAACAATGTTTTCTTTCGCGGATTTCATTTTATCTTGTAATTGACTTGCTTGTTTCATAATCTCAGAAAAATCCATCCTTAATCCTTTCTAAATATTATCTTCTTCATTTACTATTTCAGCATCTGGAAAATGCTTTTTTATATTCTCAATGGTCAAGCTTTCTTCATCCATTTGGGATGTTTTCCCAATAAAATTTATATCCCATTTGATATTTGTTAGATTTTGAAGTGTTGATTGTAATGTATTAATAATGTCTTTGTTAATTTCATCATTCGAGGTTAGATCTATTTGACCTATCTTATATTCAATAACATCTAATTTATCTATATCTGTTATTAATCTCATATCATTTTCAATTAATAATGATTTCATATCTTCATAGGACTCAGGAATAATGAATTCTTCCAGCAGATTTTCTGCGGTCTCATTTATTTTTGTTGTTTCGGGCTTAATCTTGGTATTTTCAGTTTTATTATCGCCCATACCGTTCTCAATTCTTGATACAAGGTCCTCGATAGGAGGTAATTGATTTGAATAACATAATTTTATCAAGAGCATTTCAAGGGAAATATTTTGATCGAAGGAATTTTTTATTTCTACATTTCCTTTTAGTAATATTTGCCACATATGGACGAGTGTTGAAATATCAATATCTTCAATAATTGATTTGATTTCGGTATGTTGTTCGGTAGATAAAAGATCACTTTGTGTTGAAATACCAAGTTTAATCATTGATGCAATATGAGTGATTTTTGATAAATCTCTTACCAATGATAATGGTTCAAAACCATTTTCATATATTTGCTTTATTTTATCCGTTATTTTAGTTGACTCACCCTCTATCAGCCTTCCAAATAAGCTAATTATAAAATTAATATCATTAAGATTTAGCATTTCAGATAACATTTGAGATGTTATATTGCCATCACAGAGTGATGTTGCTTGGTCAAGGATTGATAGAGCATCCCTCATAGAGCCCTCAGAAGATGTACAGATTATATTTACACTATCAGTATCTATCATAATTGACTCTTTAACACAGATTTCTTTGAGGTAATCACTCATAACAGTATTATTAATTCTTTTTAGATTAAATTTTTGGCATCTTGATAAGATTGTTATTGGGATTTTTTCAATTTCAGTTGTAGCGAATATAAAAATCACATGTTCAGGGGGTTCTTCCAATATCTTTAATAAGCCATTAAACGCTTGTTTTGATAACATATGAACTTCATCAATAATAAATATCTTATACTTCGCCATTGTAGGTTTTGTCTGAGCAAAATTGATAATTTCTCGTATATGATCTATACCAGTATTTGAAGCTGCATCCATTTCAAATACATCGGGATGGCGCGACTCTATAATCGCATCACAGTTTAGTCCAATTTTATCTAACTGAATTGAGGGTGTGTATTCCTTATTATCCAATGTATAATTTAGTGTTCGAGCCAAAATACGAGCTGTAGTAGTTTTACCAATACCCCTTATCCCCGTGAATAGGTATGCTTGATGGATTCGTCCTGAATTGATTGAGTTTGAGATAGTGCTGACCATACTATCTTGACCAATAAGTTCAGCAAAAGAGCTTGGTCTATATTTTCTTGCAAGAATTTTATAGTCTGTATTGGGCAAATTATTCTTCTCAATATCAAATGAAAATAAAGTGAGAAGTCAGTTGCTGACCCGTAAAAAAATCGTTGGGGCTGCTTCCTTCCAGATCTGACCCGATTGGCGACAATTACGTCCAATACTAACTTCTCGTTGTTAAGTATAACAAATGAATTTTGATATTGGTACTAATACTTCTTATTTATACTTGTCTTATCTATTTTTTTATTTAAGAAAGCTCTCTTGGCTGTTTATTTTTTTTCTCATATCACTCGCATAATATACGC
>JAYPSX010000064.1:0-2783 GCA_038133315.1 Hyphomicrobiales bacterium | reverse complement strand
TGGAAAAGAAGTCTAATTCTTCTAGAGCTAATCTCACATTTTCATCATGAGGATGCCCCTCAATATCAACATAGAATTGAGCTGCAGAAAAGCTACCTCCTATAATATAGGACTCCAGCTTTGTTAGATTTACGCTATTTGTAGCAAATCCACCCATAGCTTTATAAAGTGCAGCAGGAACATTTCTAACCCTAAATACCATGCTAGTAATTGTAGGTTTTTTATTTGGTTCCGCATCATCAGGTTCAGCTGATAAGACTATAAATCTTGTAGTATTATGATTTGCGTCTTCAACATTCCTTTTTAAAATTTTTAGTCCATAAAAATCTGCGGCTAGCTCACTTGCTAACACAGCAGTTGTTAAGTCATTGTTTTCGGAAATTATCTTTGCGGATCCAGCAGTATCTGCACCAACTATCTGGTGGAGTTTTAACTCTGATATGATATTTCTGCATTGACCTAATGCATGGCGATGGCTCATAACATTTTTTATTGTTTTTTCAGAAGCTCCATCAACTACAATCAATTGATGTTCTATTGGAAGAAAAAATTCATCAACAATATAAAGATCTGAAGTTGGTAATAAATAATGAATATCTGCTACTCTTCCAGCAATAGAATTATCAATCGGAATCATAGCATACTTAACTTCTTTATCTTTTACTTTTGCAAAGGCATCCTCAAAAGTTGCTGCTGGAACTGGCTCCATTTCTGGGTATTTTTTTTGGCAAGCAATATGAGAAAAGGCACCCATCTCTCCTTGGAAAACAATTTTTTTATTCATTATTTACACCTAATTATCAGAAATATTACTCAATCTTTCTACATCATCTATTGTATCAATGCTAATGATTTTATCATCTACTAAAATTAGATTGATTTTCATTGATCCCCCCAAGGCACGAAGCTGTTCAAGTTTCTCCGTAGTTTCCAGGGTTGATGGGTCCATAGATACAAACCGATCTAATGCATCCCTCTTATAAACATATATGCCAATATGTTCTAAATAGGTATCAGCGCCGTATGGTATAGGAGACCTTGAGAAATAGATAGCATTTAATTCATCATTTTCTTCTTTATGCGTTGCTATTTTAACAATATTTGGATTACTAACATCAATTGGATTATCAATTTCTCTGCAATAAGTCAAAATATCAGCATCAGTATTTCTGATATTATCTATGCCAAGGTTGATAACATCAGATGAGATATTAGGAAGGTCACCTTGAAGATTTATAATATATTCGTACGATTTTTCTTTATCTAGTATATTTAGTGCCTCATAAATCCTATCAGTGCCGCTTTGATGTGATGGGTTTGTAAGAATTACTTCAGCACCTTCTTTATGCAGGACTTCCGCTATTTCTTGCGAGTCAGTTGCGACCACAACTTTTTCTGCTTTTGTATTTTGAGCTTTATCCCATACGTGAAGTATCATTTCCCTTCCATTTATTTTTAATAATGGCTTTCTAGGTAGTCTTGTAGAACCGATTCTTGCGGGTATGAGAATAATTGTATCGTTCATTTTTATTGATTTTTATATATTAAAAATATTTATGATATTAAATATCAATATTATTGAATATTAGTAAATTTTTTTGTGGTTTTAAAGAACCATTTAATATATAAAAATATTGAATTTGGACTGACATATATGGATAGTTTTGAAATAAATAAAATTGTTGGAGCCGTACTTGGTACTGCTTTATTTATTTTGGTTTTAACTATTGTTACTGATTTCTTCTATCATGAAGATGAACTCGAACAACAAGCATATATAGTAGATGTTCCAGTTGAAACTGAGCAACTTATGGATGAAGTTGAAGTTGTTGAGATAAACGTCATGGAACTTCTGGTTCTTGCAAGCGCTGAAAATGGTGAAAAAGTAGCAAAGAAATGTGTCTCATGTCATAATTTTGAAGCGGGAGCTCCAAATAAAATTGGACCAAATCTCCATAATATTGTCGACCGTCAAATGGCAAGTGTTGATGGGTTTGCTTACTCTGGAGCGTTGGCTGAAAAAGGTTCAAATAGTGAGGCCTGGACCTTTGATAATTTATTCCATTTCCTTGAAAATCCAAAAAAATGGTTGCCTGGCACTATCATGGGTTACGCTGGTATCAGAAAACCCGAAGATCGTGCAGATTTAATTGCTTATCTTCATGATATATCACCAGACTCAGTTTCTGCAATTGAATAGAATATTCTTTTAAATTAGACATAATAAACTAGATAAATTATAGTTATCTTATGATTAAGATAATATACATATTTGTATTTTTATTTACATTCATAACCCATTCTGGGTATGTAAATGCAGACGACAGTTCCCCAAAAATCTCTATTGAAGATTTAAGCTGGATGCATGGATTAACACTTGGTGATGATCTTAAATATGCTGAAGATTTTCAATATTTTGATTATATAAATTCCGATGCACCAAAAAGGGGAACTCTTGTTCAAGCAGCTATAGGCTCTTTTGATACTTTAAACCCATTCAATATGAAGGGTGTTCCAGCAATTGGAAGCAGCTACTACATATATGATAGTCTCTTAAAAAATTCTGACGATGAACCATTTTCTTACTATGGATTGTTGGCTGAGGGTGTATATCATCCTGACGATTATTCATACGTGATATATAAAATTAGAGATGATGCAAGATGGCACGATGGGCAGGAAATAACCGCTCAAGACGTTAAATGGTCACTTGAAACACTAAAAGGAATAAACCCAAATTATAAATATTATTATAATAATGTAGTTGATGTAGAGGTTCTATC
>JAYPSX010000063.1:0-7023 GCA_038133315.1 Hyphomicrobiales bacterium | reverse complement strand
AGATTGTGGAAGTTGAATGTGAAGGAAAGAAAATAGTATGTCACTTCAGATGCCCACCAAATGCAAAAAATATCCCAGCAGTATTAATCATGTGCGGCGCTGATATGTTTAAAGAAGATAGAGGGTGGGCTTCTCAACATGCAATTGACAATGGCTTAGCATCACTCGTTATGGATGGACCAGGTACTGGTGAGAATCCCTTTCCTTGGGAACCAGAATCCGTAAAAGCCTGGATGGCAGCGATAGATTACTTAGCAAGTAGGACTGAAGTTGATAGTAAGAAAATAGGAGCTTTTGGAATAAGTAGAGGCGGCTATTCAGTAGTACAATTAGCAGGTTCTTATCCAGAAAAAGTAAAAGCGATAGTTGCAAATGCAGGTCATCCATTTGGTTATGAGATGACACAGAAGGAATTAGAAGATTTTGTTAAGGCTCGAAATGAGCGAGCACAACATGTTTTTGGTAAGATTGGTGACCCACCATCATTTCCTCCATGGACTATAGAAAAAGAAAAAAAATTATTTGATAAATGGTCCCTCAAAAGCCTAGGTATATTGGATAATATCACTCAACCAATGCTAATGATCAATGGTAAAAAAGATCACCTTGCACCAATTGGGAATATATATTTTATGCTTGAAAATGGTCCAGCATATGGAAGAGAGGCAAGAATTTATCCTGATGCAGGACATTGTGCATTTAAATACCAAGAACACTGGGCTAATGCATCATTTGAGTGGTTAGCTCAAAAATTATATTCTATTTAAGAAGTCGTTAATATCTTATCTGCAATTTTTTCTGCTGTCATAAGAGTTGGAAAATTCAAATTTGCGCATGGTACTATAGGGAAAATTGAAGCATCAACAATCCTTAATCCAGAAACACCATATACCCTTCCTTCATTGTCAGTGACAGCGAGTTTGTCATCTTTTGAACCCATTCTACAACTGCAAGACGCATGCCATACCCCAACGGTAGACCGCTTAATAAAATCTGCGAGTACGTCATCATCTTCCATCAAAACTGATAATTCTGGAGCCTCTACAACAAACCTATTTAATAGATATTTTCTTAAAGCATCAGGCCCATCAAGTAATTTAGAAAAGATATTTGTTAAAATTTTATTTTTTATATTTATTTTCCCTACCTGCCTTACCTTATCACCATAAACAGCAGCAAACACTTCTTTTGATATTTTTTTGAATGGAACTGATTGCTGTATTAGAACCATCTTTCTAAAACCATCCATTAATCTTTGTAGATCACGGTTATCTGACAAAAGGTTAAATTCAACTGCGGGCTCCTCATAAGGGTCTTTTGATTTAATATATACCTGTCCTGTTTCAGAATAAGTCCTATTTACAAATAAAATAAAAGCAGCTAATTGATTTCCAATACTGTGCCACGCAGTTTTTGAACAAACAGCAACATACATATCACCTTGAGGCGCACCTTCAAAACCTGATGAATAACGTAAACCACATAAAAGATGCCTTCTTGTAAATTCATTGACTCTGGCCTCTGGTTTGATGAAGGAGGCAATATTTATTGATGGATGATCCATTAATCTTTGTCCAACACCTTCCCGATTAACCAAAACATCAATTCCTAAATCTTTCAACTTCATTGCTGGACCAATACCAGCTCTCATAAGTTGTGCTGGAGAGTGAATCGCACCCGAACTCAATATAATTTCTTTTGCATAGAACTTTTCTTCTGAAGATCCATGATTTACTGTAATTCCTTTACACTGTTTTCCATCAAAAATTATTTCCTTGACGAATGCATTTGTAAGAATTGTTAGGTTGGATCTATTCCTAACTGATTGACCCAAATATCCCATCGCAGCGGAAACTCTTCTTTCATATATAAAAGAACCTGTTACAGGAAAATAGCCATCTTCAAATTTACCGTTTTGGTCTTCTAAATATTTGTACCCTGCATCTTCGAATGCTGCAGCAGATGCTTTAGCGTGCCCATTCCAAATCTGAGGAAAAATCCTACTCACAGGAATATTCCCATCATTCCCATGATATGGACCCTGAAAATCTGTATCACGCTCTACTTTTTTGAAATAAGGTAATACCGCATTCCAATCCCAACCACTGGCCCCTCTCTCTTCCCAAATACTATAATCATTAGGAGCACCTCTATTTGCAACCAATCCATTTATTGATGACCCACCACCAAGGACTCTTGCCTGTTCATATTTTCTTAAAGGAATTGATTCATCATCTTTTGTATTATGAGATTTATTTTCAGTTGTTACCTTTAAATCGGTCCAGTGAAATCTGCTATCTAAATATGCATAACCGGGATAAGTGTCGAGTATTTCATTTGGAACATTGCCTGGAGGAGTATCAGGTCCAGCTTCGCATAATAATACCTTATTTTTAGAATTTGAAGATAGTCTGTTGGCTAGCACTGATCCTGCTGAACCTCCTCCAATAATTATGAAGTCATACATTATGAAATCCAATTCTTATTCAACTGATGGCCATATTCTCTCCGCAACAGAGGGAGAACCAGGTGCATGAACAGTATAATTATGTATCTTATGAGTCCATTTGTCATCAGTCAATCCAAGGGCTTCGTGCTTTTCTTCGAAGTTTTTTTGCCTTGCCTCCAAAGATGTAAATTCATAAAGTACAGAAAATTTTGCCCACCCAGCCGCACTTAACATAGTCCTGGCTGTTATGCATCCAGAGAGCCTAGCAATGGCTGGCAACCGATGTTGCGTGTACCATGAACAAACATCAAACTCATCATCTAATGTCTTCGTTCTAAAGCTGCCCATTTGTATGACTGGTCCAGGAGTCGTTGCTGGTGTTTTTTGTTTAGTTTCGGGACCATCAACTCTCGATACTACTTGAAAAATACATTCCCTTGTCTCAAGTCGTTTTTTAAGTTCTGAGGCTTCTGTGATATTTGGATCATTAATAAATTTATTGTTACCAGTAAGTGTGGCAATTGAGGCAGCTCCAATTAATTGAAGATATTGTGAGCCTTGGCCAATTTTTTCTTTAGCTCTTGGCAAGTTATCCCTTATTGACTTCATGCCACTTCCTTCTGATGCTCCTGCTTTATAATGTGCAGCCCACAGACAACCTGTTTGAGATTGAATCATTGGAAGGTATTCATTATGCATCCAGTTAATATAGTCCTTATCCTCACCATCTTTTAGATCGTACCAAATAGCCCAAATTGCATTATCCATATTGTCTCTCTTTCATGGTGTTGATAAACAAAATCATTTGGGTTTTAATGCTAATATATTAATAGTAATATATCAAAATATTTTTAATGCTTAGGAGATTTTAATATGGCTAACAACGGACAATTTCAAATGTTACATACAATGGTTAGAGTAAGGGATTTGGATAAATCAATTGATTTTTATACAAGGTTACTTGGTATGACACTTCTAAGAAAAAGAGAGGTTCCAGAAGCAAAATATACCAATGTTTTTGTTGGTTATGGACCGGAAGACACTCATGCTGTTCTAGAATTAACATACAATTGGGATCAAAAAGAAAATTATGATCATGGAACTGCTTATGGTCATATAGCCCTTGGAGTAAGAGGCATTTATGACATATGTGAAGAATTAGAAAAAAATGGAGTTAACATTCCGAGAAAACCAGGGCCAGTAAAACATGGTACGACTCACATAGCATTTATCGAAGACCCAGATGGTTACAAGATTGAAATAGTTGATCTTGACACGCGTAAAATTTAGCAAAAAGATTATTTTTTAGTTGGTTTTGTAGATGGTATTAATGAGGCAATAATAAGTGTGATTAAACAGACAATTGGTAAGATAATAAATATAATACTTAAACCGTATTTGTCAGCAATGATGCCAGCGATCATTGCAAACAAAGCTGCAGAACCAACTTGAACCATAAACAATAAGCTAATTACACTCCCCGAAGTCTCCGCTGGTGCCAAATCTAAAGCCCACCCTTGTACCACTGGTCTCCCTGCGTAGATTGCGAAACCAATTATCCCTGATAATAGGATTAGAATAAGACCATTATCTACAAACGTGTAGAGCGGTACCAATATTGCTGATAAAAATAAAGCACCAACTGCAATAATTTTACGTCCATGTTTATCTGACATATAGCCAGCAATTGGTCCAGATACTAATCCTCCCATTTGCATTGAAAATAATGATGAACCAATTACGGCAGCACTAACGCCTTGATTGGCAACCATATAGAGCGGCACAAATACAAGTACGCCATTCTGAGTAACGGTTCTGACACCTGCTAAAAGGAAAAGCGGAATAAGTTGCATATTTTTTAATAATAATTTTAAATTTGTGAAATAATTATCATCCTTAGACTTTTTTGTGTTTTCATTTGGTTTTTCTTTATCTTTAAGAAAGAGTAAAATTATCAGCATAGTTACAAATAAAGGAATAGAGAGTAGAGCAGAAGTACTGTTCCAAGTTAGATTCACGCCATTTATTGTGACATAAGTTAATAAGAAGGCAGCAAGTAAAGGCGATAACGCATCCCCAATACTTGCTCCAATACTATGGACTGACAGAACAAAGCCTCTACTACCCGGGTATTGCAGTGATAAGTATGTCAGTGCTGCTGGATGCCATAAACTTATACAAATCCCTATTAATGCAACACTTAAAAAGAGCATATAAATTGAGCTTGAAATACTCATCAGCAACATTGCAATACCTCCAATAAGGAGTGAATAAGCTTGAAAGCGCGAGTATTTTCCATTTCCTTTTAAATCAACTAAAGGTCCACTAAAGCCATTTGCAGCAAAAGTTGAAAAATGGAAAACAGTCATAACTAATCCAGCTTGTGTATACGATAAGCCAAGATCTAGTGTTATATATGGAAGAAGAATATATATTGCAGCATTTACCCAGTGGGTACCACCATGACCTGCCGCAACTAATATTGAAGGTAATTGAGAACTAAAAACACTTGTGATATTTAACATTTTACTTCTGTGAGCCTTTGAGTAAATCAACTCTATCTTTCGAAGCTGAGAGTAGAAAACCTATATCTTGTCCAGCCAAAAAGAAGTTTGCGCCCATATCAATATATTTCCTTGCAACTTCAGCATCCTTAACACCACCGGATCCTAAAAATTTATTATATCTTTTACATGCATCTGCGACCTTCTTGTAATGTTCTACTATGATTTTATTTCCAAAATCTTGAGGACAACCACTTGCCATAGCCAAATCATTTGTGCCAATCATAATTACATCTATACCATCTACTGATGCAATTTCATCAATTGCATCAATTGCATTTGGTGTTTCGACCATAGCCACGAGTAAAGTTTGATCGTTAAGTTCTTTTGTTGCTTCTTTTAAATTAATATTTTTATAGTCATATTGAACTATCCCACCACCAACACCTCTAGAGCCTTCTGGGGTAAATTTTGCAATATCAACCAATTTTTCAGCTTCCTCAGGTGTTTCTACATGTGGCAATACAATACCCATTGCCCCATTATCCAGGATCCTTGATATCATAGAGTATCCATTAATAGGTATTCTCACAATTGGCGTAATATCGGTTTTTATAGCCATTGCTGAAATTTGAGCTACTGTTTCAGTATTCATAGCACCATGTTCTAAATCAATAAATAACCAATCAAATCCTGCTGTTTTCATTAAAGGGGCTACTTCTACTGTTCTAGATTGAACAAGCCCTACTCCAAGAGTTAGTTCACCATTTTGTAGTTTATATTTTGTGTTGTTAAGCATTTTCTCTCTCTATTTTTTTGGCATAAGCAATGATAAAATTAATGCAGAAATACTTGTAAAAGTTAAAAGAACAAATACCAATTTTAAACCATAGCTATCAGCTGTTAATCCTCCAAGTAGCGGAACCGTGCCTGTCATCGCTGCCTGCGCTGTAAATAACATACTAATTGCACTACCAGATGTTTTACCTCCAGATAAATCCATTGTCCAACTATGTATCACCGGTCTGATTGAGTATAATGAGCAACCAGCCAAAGATATAATCATTATGAAAAAATATACATTATTAATGAAAGGTAAGATAATTAATAAAAATGCAGATATTATTAATGCATATATGACTATTGGTCTTCTCCCAATTTTATCAGAAAGTGAGCCTACTATTGGCCCACCAAAAATTGCTCCAAACTGGATTGAGAATAACGAAAAACCGACTAGTGCTGGTCCAGCTTGCATTTCACCCACCAAATATAGAGGTAAAAAAACCGTAACACCATTTTGGGTCATAGACCAAAGTCCCGCAAGCAGACATAATTTTAGCATATTTCTATTTGCAAGAAGCACTTTTAGTCCCTCCCAATAATTATACTTCGCTAGATTATTTGCGTCTTGACTTTCATCTTCTATGATTGGGGACAAAAATTTTATTACATAAAATGCCATAATTCCAACTGGAATTGACAACAATAGCGCTGTTTGATTCCATGTAAAATAAATCATTATTAATCCAGCTATTGGTGGTGCTATACCGTCACCAAGGCTTGCTCCAACTGTGTGCATTGAAAGCGCTAATCCTCTATTTTTTTTGTAAACAGCTGATAAATAAGGTATTGAGGGTGTATGCCAACCACTTACGCAAACTCCTATAAAAATTGCTGATATGGCCAAAGTAAATGTATTGCTTGCATTTCCCATTACTAAAAGTGCTATTGTGCCTGATAACAAACAGAGAAATTGTGCAAGTATATATTTTTTTGATATATCAATAATTGGACCACTTATGATAGTGATTGAAACAGCTGCTAGAAAGAAAATTGAGACCATACTACCAGCAGTAGTATAGCTTAAGGATAAGTCTTGGACTATGAATGGTAATAGTACTAGAAAAATCCCATTTACCCAATGGGTAATACCGTGTCCTAGACTAACAATTCCTAATGGCTTTGTATTCTTTATTTCACGAAAATCTCTAATTACCTGATACATCTTTTAAAAGAACTTAAATTTGGTAGCGGAGGAGGGACTTGAACCCCCGACACAAGGATTATGAT
>JAYPSX010000062.1:5570-7033 GCA_038133315.1 Hyphomicrobiales bacterium | reverse complement strand
CTGCAAGTGCTTTACCTCGCATAACACTGTAAGTTTTTGCAATAAATGTCGAGGATGTATGAGTTGACATACCTTGCCCCGTGATTCTTAAAAAATAAAATGCAAATAGTAAGAAAAAGGCAGAATTTATATATGAAAATAATATAGATGATATTCCCAATAATACTAAAACGGTAAATGCCAATCTTCTTATATTTATATAATCTACCATCTTTCCAGTGTATAACATTGTCAGAGCGCTTAATAAGGTAGCTATTGTATATAGACCACCATATAGACCATGTGATAAGCCAAGCTCTCCTCTAATACTCCCAGCATATAAAGCAAAATAGAAAGTTTGCCCTATGCTAGCCGCAAAAGTTAATAAAAAGCCAGCTTGCAGATAGCTGTGATTTCTTTTAATAAACTCAAACATTTTTATTTTTCTTTCAAAAATGGAACCATAGAAGACCAAACTCCGTCCTTCCTTGTTCTAAGAAAAATTGCTGCTGAGATATGAATACCTATTAGCCAATAGATCGCTTGAATTGAAAACTCATGAAGTCCCACAAAAGCATCAATTAAAAAACCATCCCTTAATCCCATTAGAAAAAATAACCCAACAAAGATCCCAGTGATAGGCATTAGAAAAAGACTAATGTATATTGAGCTATGCACTATTCTCGCAGCCATTTTTTGTATCTTTGGAGTATATTCAGGTAAAGAACTTTGCTGTGTTTTTTTCATATAAAAAAATCTTGTTAAAAGCAATGCAATGAAAATAAGTGCAAAAAATAATTTAAATCTTAAAAGTGAATTGTCGCCAAGTTGCTCTATATCTTGGACTTGTTTAAAAATACAATAGACAAACAACGTAACAAATCCCCAGTGATGGGTTTTCTCTATCAATCCATATTTTATATGATTGAATTTATTAATCATAGATTTTAGAATATTTTTTTTAAGAAGATAATATCTTCTCTTTTCGGACTCGTCGAAATTATATCAATCGGTATGCCTATAATCTCTTCTATTCTTTTTACATATTTTATAGCATTTTCGGGCAAATTATTTATGTTATTAACACCTGAGGTATCACAAAGCCAACCATCATGTTCTTCATAAATAGGTATAATTTTTTTTTGGAGTGTTTCAGATAATGGAAGATAATCAATTTTTTTTCCATTAAGATCATACCCAATACAAATACTTATCTTTTCAAAACTATCAAGAACGTCAAGTTTTGTCAGGGCAATGGCTTCAATACCTGATATTTGAACAGTTTGACGCACCAAAACCCCATCAAACCAACCACACCTTCTCTCTCGTCCTGTAACAGTTCCAAATTCTTTTCCAATATCACCCAATTTTTCACCGATATCATCAAATAATTCTGTTGGGAATGGACCACTTCCAACCCTAGTTGTGTATGCTTTTGTGATACCGATTATATGATCTAAATATTTTGGACCAACTCCACTTCC
>JAYPSX010000062.1:0-5470 GCA_038133315.1 Hyphomicrobiales bacterium | reverse complement strand
CCTCTCAATTTTGCCATTAATGTTTTCAAAATCATCAAGATCGATTAGTTTAATTGATCTTCTTGCTACCTTATCTTCATAAGCAGGACCAATACCCCTTCCTGTTGTACCAATTCTTGATTTTCCAGCATTCTCTTCTCGCGCCAAATCTAGTTCTTTATGCAGTGGTAATATAATTGATACATTTTCAGCAATTTTAAGATTATCAGGTGTTACTTGAACTCCTAGTTTTGATAGATATTCTATTTCTGATAGAAGCGCATTTGGATCAAGGACGACTCCATTTCCAATAATTGTCAATTTATCATTTCGAACAATACCGGAAGGAAGTAGTGATAACTTTATGGTTTGTCCATCAACAACCAAAGTATGACCAGCATTGTGTCCACCTTGAAATCTTACAATCAAATCAGCTTTTTCAGAGAGAGAGTCAACAATCTTTCCCTTCCCTTCGTCACCCCATTGAGTGCCAACAATTACTACACTTGTCATATTATTTATATAAAGTTTAGTTTTTTAACTTGAACAATATCACCAATATTATTTAGGCTTTCAAGAACTGAGTCATCTATCGGTGAGTCAACTTCAATTAGCTCAATAACATTACCACCAATTTTATCTCTCCCTAAATTGAAATTAGCAATATTAACACCTTGTGATCCGAGACATTGACCAATCTTCCCAACAAGCCCAGGAATATCATTGTTTGTGATATAGATCATATTTTTAGCAAATTTTGCTTCCATATCAATTCCTTTTACTTGGATAAGCCTTGCACTACCATCTGAAAAGACAGCTCCTGCTACAGAACGTTCTTGCCTTTCAGATTCAATAATTAATCTAATGTATGATCCGTATATACCGCCACTTGCTTTTTTAATTTGCTCAATATTCAAACCTCGTTGATTGGCAATAGACATAGAATTGACCATATTAATATCTTCTAATAGAGGTTTCAATAACCCTGCTATTAGTGTTGAAGTGAGCGTGTCAATGTTCATTTCAGCGATTGTTCCAACATATTCAATTTTAACATTCTTAATTGCGGTTTCCGTTATCTGCCCAGCAAATGATCCAAGTCTGTTTGCAAGGACAAGATACGGCTCCATCAATGAAGCATCTTCGGCTGATACAGATGGAAAATTAATCGCGTTTGTAATGGCACCAGTTAGAAGAAAATCACTCATTTGTTCTGCAATCTGTATTGCAACCTTTTCCTGAGCTTCCACGGTAGATGCGCCAAGATGCGGTGTACATATAACATTTTCAAAATCGAACAATGGATTATTCTTTGCTGGTTCCTCCATATATACGTCAATTGCAGCTCCAGCAATTTTTTTATCTTTCAAAGCTTTTAAAAGTGCTTCCTCGTCAATCAAACCACCTCGAGCACAATTTATAATCCTAACGGAGTCTTTCATGAGACTTATACTCTTGTCATTTATAATATTTTTTGTCTTTTTAGTTAATGGTGTATGTATTGTTATAAAATCTGAATTCTTAAATAGCTGGTCTAATTCAACTTTATCTATACCCATTGACTCTGCACGCTCATCTGTAAGAAATGGATCATAACCCAATACTTTCATTCTAAGTCCCTTTGCACGATCTATTACAATTGTGCCTATATTACCGCAACCAATCACCCCAAGAGTCTTGCCAGTTAATTCTACTCCCATAAAACGAGATTTTTCCCATAAGCTCGACTTTGTTGATTTATCTGCTTCAGGTATCTGTCGTGCAAGCGACATCATCATTGTGATTGCATGTTCAGCTGTTGTCACTGAATTACCAAAAGGTGTATTCATAACAATTACACCATTTGAAGTGGCAGTCTCAATATCAACATTGTCAACACCAATCCCAGCTCTACCAACAACCTTCAGTCTTTTAGCATTATTTAAGATCTTCTCTGTAACCTTCGTTGTTGATCTTATGGCTAAGCCATCATAATTTTTAATTATCTCGTATAATTTTTCTTTATCTTTACCAACATCGGGGAGATAATCGACTTCAATCCCTCTATCTTTAAAAATCTTTACAGACTCTTCACTGAGCTTGTCTGAAACAAGTACTTTTGGCATTATGAAAATCCTTATAAATTATTATTATTTTTTAATTATTGAAAAATAAGCCCACTCAATCCATTCAAGTAATATTGATACATCTTGAGGTTCTACTGTTGCACCAATCCAAATTCTCAATCCCGGGGGAGCGTCTCTATATGCGCCAATATCGTACCCAATTTGCTCTTCTTCCAGTATTTTTTGAATATCTTTTGATAATGCCGCGGTATCTAAATCATTACCATCTGGGCTTTTTGATGCAAATTCAAGACACACTGATGTGTTTGAAATTGTTTCTTTGTCTTGTGCTAAAAAAGATATCCAATTATTTTTTTCAACCCATTGTGCTATAATATCTAAATTAGTATTGGCAATTTCTATTAACTTTTTCAATCCACCGCTTTTTTTTGCCCATTCGAGTGCTGATACATAATCAGCAACACACATCAAAGATGGTGTGTTGATAGTAGAACCCGTAAATATACTATCATCAATTTTACCAGATTTCTTTATTCTAAATATTTTTGGCATTGGCCATTCTGGATTATAAGTATTTATTCTTTCTATTGCACGTGGTGACATAATTATCATTCCGTGCTGAGCTTCCCCTCCAAGAACTTTTTGCCAAGAAAAAGTTGTCACATCTAATTTACTCCAATCAACATTTTGAGCAAACAAACCAGACGTTGCATCGCAGAGAGTTAGTCCTTCTCTATTGTTATCTATCCAGTTTAAATCTGGAACCCTTACTCCTGAAGTTGTCCCATTAAGAGTAAAAACAATATCATTTTTTGGATTTGCTTTAGATAGATCAGGTAAAAAACCATATTCTGCTTCAATTTTATTCACATTTGACAAATTTAATTGATTCATAATATCTGTTACCCAGCCTTTGCCGAATGACTCCCATGCGAATACATCGATTGTCCTTGGCCCTAATAAATTCCACATTGCGAGTTCAAACGCACCTGTATCAGATGCAGGTACAATTGCAACTTTGTAATCCTTTGGTAATTCAAGTAATTCGGCAGTAAGGTTAATTGAATATTCTATGAAGTTTTTTGGCTGCTTTGCCCTGTGAGACCTTCCAAGAATTGTTGTCTCAAGGTTATTTATATCCCATCCAGGATATTTTGCACATGGCCCTGATGAGAACAGAGCTCTATTAGTCTTAATTTTTGGTTTCTGTATCATTATTCTACCCCTTCCAGATAGGCGACTCTCGTTGGGGAGAGTTGACCCACTTTTGTAATACTTTAAAAAATGAATTAGATCAAATACAAAATAAATTAAATTGACTTATGAATGATTGACGCATATGCATTAATGCACAAACAAATTTATACATTAAAAAAAATGAAAAATTCAATCCTTCTCCACTGGTTTTATCTATCATTATTAGTAATTTTTTGGGGATCAACTTTTGCTCTTACAAAATATGCATTAGATGTATTTAGCCCATTATGGATTGTAGCAATGAGGCTCACTATAGGTTTCTCAATTATCTATTCCATATTAAGGATAAGAGGTGAATACCTACCACGTGGTTTTGTAAATTGGTTATGGCTAGTTTTGGTAGGTATGACGGCATTTTTACCATTTTATTTGATTTGTTGGGGGACAATCTATCTTGAGACGAACATCAGTGGTATTTTATTTGGTATTGGACCATTATTTACTGTGATAGCTGCTCATTTCCTTGTTCCAAATGAAAAATTAAATTTAATTAAATTCTTGGGAATCATTTTCGGATTTTTGGGGCTTTATGTTTTATTATTTAAAGACATAGAAAATTCAAGTTTATCATCCTCATACTCATCACTTCTGCCGCAAATAGCCATTTTACTTGCTGCAATTGGTTATTCCATTCAGAATATTGCAGTCAATTTAATGCCCAATATTTCATTAATGCAAAAAACCTCAGGAAGTTTTCTCGTCGGCTCACTCTTTTCATTGATTGTTGCAATATCAAGTGAAGGAATACCAAATATTTTGATTACTGATATATCCTTTATATCTGTCTTAATCATGGGAATATTTTCAACGGCTATGGCAAGTATGGTAATGTTTAATTTGACTAAAATAGCAGGGCCGACATTTGTATCCCTTACACATTATATATTACCTGTATATGTTGTTGTGCTTGGAACCTTACTGCTTAATGAGAGTATAACAATTGCACAAATAACAGGGATGATTATTATTTTGTTTGGGATTATTGTGACACGTTATGGATCACGTTTAAAAAAAAATTAGCCTAGTAACTCGTTTATATTTTCTGTTATTTCAATCAGAGTTTGATCCAATAATTTTTTATCTTTAGACTCAACCATAACCCTTACTAGAGGTTCTGTCCCAGACAATCTTATAAGAACCCTACCTTTATCTCCAATCTTTCGTTGATGTTTTTCTGATAAATCTCTTAATTGAATTATGTCTGGAGTATGATCCTCTTTAAATAAAAAATTCTTCTGGATCTGAGGATAAGGATCCATTATTTTTGCGAGCTCACTGATCTTTTGTTTCTTTTTTTTCATTATTTCAAGTATATGCAGTGCTGCAAGGATGCCATCACCAGTTGTTGAATAGTCACTCAATATGATATGTCCAGATTTCTCGCCACCCACATTATATCCATTCTCTCTCATATACTTAGATACATATCTATCACCAACCATTGTTCTATGAAGTACAATACTCTGAGTACTCAAATAATTCTCCAAACCAATATTTGATAAGATGGTTGCCACGACACTGTTTTTCTTTAACTTCTTTGTTTCCTGCCATTCCTTTGCAATAATTGCTAATATCGTGTCTCCATCGACAATTTCACCATTTTCATCTATGATGATAATTCTATCAGCATCCCCATCAAGCGCAATTCCAATATCAGCCTTATTTTTTCTAACAGTATCAATAATATTTTCAAGTGATGTTGAACCATGATCTTGATTTATATTTTGTCCATTTGGTGCATCCCCAATTGATATTACATTTGCGCCTAATTCCCAAAGAGTTAGAGGAGCTACCTTATAACCTGCTCCATTCGCACTATCAATTACAATATCCATTCCGCCCAGAGTTAGTTCTTTACTGAGAGTTCCTTTTATGTACTCAATATATCTTGCCTGTGCATCATCAATTCTTTTGGCTTTACCTATTTTAATTTTACTTAAATCATAATCATCAAGATTTTGGATTATGTTTTCGATTTCTGATTCATTTTCATCACTAAGTTTATAACCATCAGGTCCAAAAATTTTAATACCATTATATTCATAGGTGTTATGAGATGCTGATATCATTATACCTAGATCAGCTCTCATTGATTTCATCATCATAGATATTGATGGGGTTGGCATCGGACCGAGTAAAAAAACATCTAGACCTACAGAAGTAAGTCC
>JAYPSX010000061.1:0-7076 GCA_038133315.1 Hyphomicrobiales bacterium | reverse complement strand
AACAGCAGAATTAAATTAAATAACATTCTAAATTTATTAAAAGAGTCTGGTTATGAATTAAATGACTCTAGATTAATAAATGTATCAACTAATAAACAACTATCGCTTGAATTTCTCATATCCGACAAAAGACAAGAAAAATATGCACTTAATTTTAAAGAAACACTTAAAAAGGTTGGTATTGAAATGAATATTAAAATGGTTGACTCAACTCAATATCAACAAAGAAAACAAAACTTTGATTTCGATATAATTGAACATTTCTGGTATGCGTCCCTCTCGCCAGGTAATGAACAAAACTTCTACTGGAGTTCAAAAAGCGCAGATGAGTTTGGAAGCCGTAATTATCCTGGAATAAAAAGTGCTAAAATTGACGAACTTATCAATTCATTAGTGCAAAGTACTGAAAAAAATGAATTTATGTACTCTGTAAGAGCACTAGATAGAATGTTGATCTCTGGTTTTTATGTTATACCGTTATTTCACTGGCCACACCAATGGGTTGCTATCAGTGACAAAGTTGGGATGCCAACACAACAATC
Organism: Hyphomicrobiales bacterium; assembly: GCA_038133315.1. Taxonomy (GTDB): domain Bacteria; phylum Pseudomonadota; class Alphaproteobacteria; order Rhizobiales; family TMED25; genus TMED25. Next base: position 6,534 of record JAYPSX010000061.1, on the reverse strand, counting down.
TTTAGACGGTTATAAAACAAATACATGGTATATTAACTAATTGTATATATTTTTATCAATTATTTTTAATTGATTAATTGCGCCCAGAGCTGAATTTTCAATATTATGAATATTTTTTATAAATAATAAATTATTACCTCTTATAGAAGCTGATTTAGGATTATGTTCTATCCAATTTATTAATTTATCTTGGTATGAAAAACCATCGTGAAATGAAATTTTGAACCCCTCTCCATTCATTTCTAATTTTGAGATATTCATTTCCTTACATCTAATCTTTAATAAGAGAATGTTCATCAATTCTTTGCACGGTTTTGGAATGATACCAAATCGATCTATTAGCTCATCTTCAAAAGAAATCATATCTTCTGATGTTTTAATGTCAGCAAGTCTGTTGTAAATTCCCATTCTTACTTTAATATCATTTATATAATTTTCAGGTATATAGTAAGATTGATTTGTTTTTATGATTGGAGACCAATCATTTTGCTTATGTGTAATATGATCATTTCTTATATTCTCAACCTCGTCTGATAACATTTTATTAAATAATTCTATACCAATATCTTTCACATGACCTGATTGCTTACTACCAAGTATATTACCTGCGCCCCTGATGTCTAAATCATATGTTGCCAATACAAAACCCATCCCTAATCTATCGAGATTTTGTAACATTTGTAATCTTTGTAATGCAGTTTTAGAGATATTATATTTAGGAATGGTAATAATTGCTGATGATTGCAATTTTGATCTGCCAACACGACCGCGTATTTGATAAATCTGGGACAAACCAAAATTCTGTGAGTTAGTAATGATTATTGTATTTGCATTTGGAATATCCAGACCAGATTGAATTATTGATGTTGCAATTATTAAATCATATTTGTTGTCATAAAAATCATTCATTATTTGATTGATTTCCTTATTTGATAACTTTCCATGAGCAATTGCATATTTAACTTCTGGAACATTCTTTTCAATTAACTCTTCTATTTTAGGAATATCTTTTATTTTTGGACAAATTATGAATGATTGTCCATTTCGATTTTTTTCACTTAATAATGCTTTTCGAACAATTGATGGTTCAAAGTAATTAATAGATGTTTTAATTGATAACCTACCCTCAGGAGGAGTCATTATTATGGACATATCCCTGATTCCATTTAGAGCTAATTGCATACTTCTGGGTATTGGAGTTGCTGATAGTGATAATATATGAATATTGTCAGCATGTTTTTTTAAATACTCTTTTTGCTTTACACCAAAATTTTGTTCTTCATCAATTACAATCATTGCAAGTTTTTTAAATTTTAATTCATCATTTAATACAGAGTGCGTTCCAATTAAGATATCTATTTCACCTGAGTTAGTTTTATTTAAAATGTCTAATCGTTCGGCTTTGGATGTAAATCTGCTAATACAACTTATTGTTAATGCGAAATTTTTAAATCTATTCTGAAAATTTTCGTAATGTTGTTTAGCTAGTATGGTTGTTGGTGCCAATATAACAACTTGATAATGATTTGATGCAATTAAATATGAAGCTCTTAATGCCAATTCAGTTTTTCCAAATCCAACATCTCCACAAATTAATCTATCCATTGGAACACCTTTGGAAAGATCATCAAGAATATCTCTTTCTGCCTTTAACTGATCTTCTGTTTCTTCAAATTCAAAAAAAGAGACAAACTCATTGTATCTATAATCTGTTTCAAACTTAACAGCACTAGATAATTTTCTCTTTGCCTCCTGTTTTAATAATTCAGCAGCAATTTCTTTTATATTATTTGATGCTTTATTTTTTCTAACTTGCCATTGTACTGAACCCAATTTATCAAGTTCAATTTGATCATTATTAGAATGTGAATATAAAGATAGTAATTCAATATTTTCTACAGGAAGATGGACTTTGTCGTTATTTTTATAAATCAATTCCAAACAATCAAATGTCATATCTTTTGTGTTTATTTTTTTTAGACTATTGAATTTTCCAATCCCATAATCTCGATGAACTACATAATCCCCAACATTTATTGAGGTTAATTCTTTAATATAATTGGTAGGTTTTTTTGTTTTAGTAGATTTATTATTTTTTCTTATATTAAAGAGCTTGTTGAATGATATGAAAAGTTGATCATTTATCTCGATGTGACCTATGTCGATTTTATTCGTTAGGTAAATTTTTCCTTTTTCAGTCTCTAAAATATTTTCTATAAGATTTATATTCGATGTCAGAGGACTCAGTTCATTTAAAAAATTTTTTGTAGAATTTAAATTATCCGTAGTAAATATAATACTTTTATTTGAACCAATGTAATCATCTACAATATTTGATAATTTAGTAATCTTTGCTCCATATTCACTTAAACTCATAAGATTTATAAGATGATCATTTGAAGACGTAATATCATAAAATTTTGTATGTTTGTTTTTTATATTTTCTTGACCAATGTCCTGATCAATTTGTATTTGATTTTTAGAGATTTCTTCTATGTTATCTATATTTAAATAGAGATCTTCACATGGTATAGGTTTGATTAGGTTCTTAATTAGATCATCGCTTTTACTAATATTTAATTTCATATTATATATGTCAGTGATTTCATCAATTACTAGGGCAAGTTCTTCAATGATAAAATCATTTTTTATCACTCTAGAATTAGGTATGATATTTATTAATGGTGTGAGGTCGTCATAAAATAGAGGTAAATATTGCTCTATTCCATTTATTCTTATGCCTTTTACAATATCTTCGTAATTTGTATCCTTATCATTTCTTTTAAAGTGATAAATATAGTTTCTCTGAAAATTTTTTAGAGTTTGTGAATTAAGAAATATTTCAGAAAAAGGATACAACTTACACTCATTAATATTCTTTATTGTTAATTGATTTTGGATATCAAAAAATCTAATTGAGTCTATTTTGTTACCAAAAAAATCTAATCTTATTGGGTATAAATAGTTAGGACTAAATAAATCAATAATTCCACCTCGATTGGCGTAAGTACCATATTCAATAACATTATCAACTTTTTCATAACCAATATTTTCCAAATGATTTTGAAAATCTTTGTATGGGACCTCTTCATTAATTTTTAATATTTTTTCTTGATAAATTGATAAATCCTGGACCTTCTGTATGAATGATCTATGTGTAGCTAGTAATATAAATTTAATTTTGTGTTTGATAAATTTATTTAATTTTACAAGGTTAATTATTCTTTTTGATCTATTAACTCTTGATGGACCAAAATTATCATATGGTGGGCAATCCCATTCTAAATGTTTTACAATTTTTATAGATTTATTAAAAAACTTTAGATTTCTTGATGCTTCTTCTATTTCATCATTTGTTTTTAAGATGATGATTAAATTATTCTTAGAAATTGCAAAACAATTTAAAATATCAATTAATTGAGAACCCTCCATAATTTACTCATTACAAATCTATTGTTGGAATGCCATCAATTCAGAACATCGATGTTTTTAGACTCAAGATAATATCTAATTTTTTTTATTAAATTATCCAATTGTTGATTAGGTGGGTTTTCTGATTTAACAATCCAATTATAGATTTCAGGATCTTCTGATGCCAATAAGTCTTCATAAACTTTAATCTCTGTTTCTTTCATATCAGAGATATTGTCTTCAATGAAATTACCAAGAATTAGGTCTAATTCTTTTGTTCCCCGGTGCCATGACCTGTAGATTAATTTATTTTGAAATTCGTTTTTCATTAAAAATCCAATATTATTTTAAGTATGTTTAATAATTAAGTCTATTTTTTCAAATTACAATTTTTTTATGATAGATAATACAAAATTTAATAAGTTATTCATTGACTTAAGTGAAATTAATGGAATAGGCATTAATAATTACTCAAAATACAAAAAACTATTAAATCTAGAAAAAGTTAGAATAATAGATTTATTGTGGCATTTTCCTACTAAAATCATCCAAAGAAATAATATTAAAAAGATAAGTGAACTCGTTGATGGTGAAACACAGTCAATAATAGGTAAAGTCGTAAGCTATAAAAAAGGATTTCGTAATGCACCTCATCAATATCAGATCTTCGATGGGACTGATAAATTAGATCTGCTTTTTTTCAAACTACCATTTTATATGTTATCTAAAATAAAAGAGGGCGAAACCAAATATATATCCGGCAAAGTTAAAATATTTAATAATAAAAAACAAATAGCACACCCTGATTACATACTCACCGAAGAAGATTTTACAAAACGCAGAGATTTTGAACCAATTTATCCTCTAACATCTGGACTTACTAATAATCAAATAATTCTATTATTTGAGAAAGTTTTTACATTTTTAGAATCTATTGATGATTGGCATAGTGCAGAATTCTTGGAAACTAAGCGATGGTTAAAAATTATCGAAACATTTAAATATATTCACATGCCCGCAGAGGATTATTTGCAGCAGGCAGAAACACCCATAAAAAGAATTGCTTATGATGAAATACTTATCAATCAAATCAAGATAGAACATATCAGAAATATTCGAAACAAAGATATCGGAATATCCATGAACTGTGATGATACCCTAATTTATAGATTTCAAGATAAGTTACCTTTCAAATTATCCAAGTCACAAAACCTTGCAATTAATACAATAATTAATGAGATGTCTAAACCAAAACAAATGATTAGGCTTCTTCAAGGAGATGTAGGAAGTGGTAAAACATTGGTATCTTTTTTTTCTGGCTTAAAAGCTATCTATTCAGGATATCAATTTGTATTGATGGCACCGACAGAAATTCTAGCATCACAGCATTATAAAAATTTTAAAAATTTAGTTAAGAATAAAAATATTGAGACTTGTCTTTTAACTTCAAATACTAGCAAAGACAAGAAGAAGGAAATATATAGAAAAATTGCTAATGGTGACATCAATGCAATTATTGGTACCCATTCTCTTTTTCAAGAAGAATTAAAATATAAAAATATTGGCCTTATTGTAATTGATGAACAACATAGATTTGGACTCCATCAAAGATTATCATTGCAAAAAAAATCTAAAATCCAAAGAGCAGATTTATTGTTGATGACAGCAACACCTATTCCTCGAACATTAATTCAAATAAAATATGGAGATATAGATGTCTCTGAATTGAATAACCTAACACATAGAAAGATTACTGAAACAAGTATCTTATCAATTAATAAGATTGATAATTTATGTAATAGACTCAATAAGATAATAAATAATAACAATAAAGTATTTTGGGTATGCCCACAAATAATATCAAATTCAGGAAACAAGACTTCTGTGATGGAAAGATATAAATACTTGCAACAAAAAATTAACCAACCAATCACACTAATTCATGGGAAAATGAAAGAGAATGATAAAAATGAACAACTAAAAAATTATATAAATAATAAATCAAATATATTAGTTGCAACTTCTGTTATAGAGGTTGGCATAGATATAAAAGAGGCTAATATAATTGTAATTGAGAACGCTGACTCTTTTGGGCTAAGTCAATTACACCAATTAAGAGGACGAGTTGGAAGAAATGATAGTAAATCATGGTGTGTTTTACTGCACGACAATAACCTTAATGAAGTCTCAAAAAATAGACTTAAAATTATAAAAGAAAATTCTGATGGTTTTAATATAGCTGAACAAGATATGTTAATGAGAGGCTATGGCGACATTCTTGGGAATAGACAATCAGGATTTACTCACTACAGAGTATTAAACGAGGATATTGTTAGAGAACTTATAGCTGAAGCATCAAGAGATAGTAAAGTAATACTACAAAAGATATATGACTCACATTCACTAGATCATGATTATAAATATATGTTTGATTTCTATGAAGCTCATGAGTTTAAATACTTATTATCATGATTTATTAGTCTGGATTAACTAAACCCGCTGATATTATTAATTTTGCAGCATCTTCAACAGACATATCTAGTATTTTTACATCTTTTTCAGGTAGGAATAAGAGAAAACCTGATGTTGGATTTGGTGTTGTAGGTACAAATACTGATAAAAAAACTTCACCATTTTTTGATATTTTTTTTAGCAATTCACCTTTTGTGTCAGTTGATACAAAACAAACAGCATAAGTGTCTTTTCTTGGATATTCAATAACTGCTGCTTTTGAAAAGTTATGTCCATTTTCAGAAAATACGGTTTCAAATATTTGCTTTAACCCTTTATAGATACTTCTAATTACAGGTGTCCTATTTAACAATGATTCACCAAATTTAAGAAAGCCTACGCCAAGAAAATTAGCTGCCAAAAAACCAAAGAATGTTAATAGAAAGAACCCAATTACAAGCCCTACTCCAGGAATAGAAAATGGAAGCAAGTTTTCTGGTAAATATTTATTTGGTATGAGAGGTGTAAAAATTGAGTCAATTTTATTAATAAACCACCACCCAACAGCTAATGTTATTGCAACGGGAGCAGAAATGACAAGCCCAGTTAGAAAATATGATCTTATTTTTTTTATCATCTTTGTTTCTCTAATTTAAAATTTCAATTTCATAA
>JAYPSX010000060.1:1515-7101 GCA_038133315.1 Hyphomicrobiales bacterium | reverse complement strand
GTTTAAAGGAGAGATTACTATTAATTCAGGTGTTGAAAATATCAACATTAAAGATGCAGAGCAATTTATATTATCTGGTGCTAATGATCTTGAAACTGTTGTTTTAGATGTTGATAAAGCATCTGATCCAGATTTATCTGCTACAGCTAAAGCTCCTGCTGCATACGGTGGTGGTATAACTGCTTATGTAGGTGAAACTCCAACTCTTGATTTTAGTTCAATGCCAGATCTTGTATCTGTTGCATTAACTGGATTTTATCAAGATTTAACATTCACATCTTTATCTGATCTTACAAGTATAGATATTGAAGCAACATTTAGAGATCTAACAGTTAACAATAATGATAACTTAACTTCATTTGATGTTACTGGCTCTAGCTTTAGAAATGTTACTACATTCACTTCAAACGATGCGCTTTTATCTATTGAATTAGATCATACTACTAATTTAGACTTTGACGGTTCTACTACAGTTTCTAAATCTGCGACTGCATCAGTAACTTCAAATGCTGAAGCTACAAGTTTAACATTTGGTGCTGATAAAGTTATTAGCTTAACAGTAACTGGAAACTCAAAGTTAGCAACTGTTAACTTCGATGGTTTAGATGGTATTGGAACTTCAACTTCAGCTCCATATGTAAGAGTACATGGAAATGCCTTAGTGGCTTCTAAAGCTCAAGATACTGATGATGGTACAACTCAATATTCTATTGATGGTACAAATGATGCTTCTGATAAAGGTACATATACGACTACATCAGGTATGGATACTTTGAAAGATTATTTAACAGTTATTGCTCTTGAAGCTGATGCTGATGCTGCTGTACACTTTGATACAGTATCATTACACGTAATAGATACAGACGCTAAAACAAGTAGTGAAACTGCAGGTGAGCAAAATTCAGGTAATGCGATTACATTTAGTTCTGCTAAGAGTAATGATGTAACATTAGTATTTGCTAATACTGCTTCTACATTAGATACTGGTTTAACTGGATATGTTCCAGAAACATATGAGCAAAGAGCTTGGCTACTTGACACTAGTGTTATGTCTAATACAGCTACATTAGTTCTACAAGTTACTCCTGCTGGTGGTACTGCAACTGATATTTTAGCTGCTGGTTCTTCTTTTGGTACATATACTATGAATGGTAACCCAGCTTTAGATATTGCTAACTTAACTAGTTCAACTGTTACTTCAAGAGCTACTGCACTTGGAACTACAATTAATGCATACCTAGGAGGTAACTCAGAACTTCCTGCTGTTGTATTTAGTGCTAACTCAAGTAAAGTAAGTGGTTCTAATGGTGAAGCATACACTGATAATGAAATTGCAACTTATGGTGATGCTGATGGTCACATTATCTCTAATGTAACTTCTTATGACCAATTTACAATGACAATTGGAGGTAAATCAGTAACTGTTACTCCTAACGTAACTTCAGGTACTTCATTTACTGATCAAGCTGCTGCTAACGAAGTTGCTGCTCAATTAGTAATTGCATGGAACTATAGATATGCATCTGGTGGTGGTGAAGTTCCTGCTGGTCAGTCTGCACTTTCAGGTTCTGCTACTAACGAATTAGTATTCTGGGATGCTTTAAGTACTAACACTGCTTCTGGTACAATTGATGCTACTTCATTACAATCTTCTAACTCTGGTTCAAGAGCTTATGGTCAATCAATTGCGATTACGCACACTAAGCCTAGCTCAGCAACTGTGTCTTACGCTACATCTGGTTTAGCAACATTCACATTTATGGACTGGACAATTGGTGCTACTGCTAGTACTGATGATAACTCGTCGGTTTCGACTGATATTATTCTTACACTTAAGAGTACTAATGGATTAAGCTTAACTAACTATGCTACACTTACTGTTGGTGAGGATGTAGCTCCACTTAATGCTGGGGAAGCTTCTTCTGTAAGTGGTGTTGTAGGTTTAACTACTGCGAAAGATTTAACTTCGGGTACTGCTACATATATGACTGCCAATGACATCTTCCAAGATGATGCTGGTATCTATGGTGCTATCTCTGGTGGTCTTCCAGGTGATGTTATTAAAGCTGAAACTGCGAACGAAGGTGTTACTTCTACAACAGGTTCTGATAGAGTAACATATACTAGACTTCACTGGTTTGGTAGTTAAGAATTCTAAATCTTTTTAGATTTATAATCTAATTAAACCCTCCTTTTATGGAGGGTTTTTTTATTATTTTTGTCTAATGAATATAAACTACATTGTAGTATTTCTCTATATGTTAGTTGGTGTAGTAGATTACTTTGGCTCAACTGACAAAGTCGCTACTCAAACAATGTATTTAAACTTTATAAATCTTGCTTCATTTATATATATAGTTAGACTTTACAATTTTAAAAATTCAATAGGTGTCTTTAAAAATATCTTTAGTAAAATACCTATTCTTTTAATGTCTGTTTTTTTTCTTTGGTCTTCGGTTACAATTATTGTCGCTGTCAACGTCGAAGAATCATTGAAAACTCTAACAGAGATTTTTACAATACTGGTATCATTTATTATGCTTGTTTTTTTCATCAATAGGGAGGATTCAAAAGAGAAATTAATTCGTCTAGTGATACTTTCTACATTAATAATCGAATTAGTAACTATTTACTTCCCATATTTGAAAGACATCTTTTTATTGGGTCAGCCCATTGAAAGGTCTCTTGCATATAGGGGTATGACAGGGAGTGTAAATATAATTTCATATACAGTTTTAATGAAGCTTCCATTTATAATATATTATACAATAATTAAAAAGAAGTATCATCTATACTACATTTTTCTGTCTTTACTTATGATATATTCTATTATTGGAATATTAGAAACCAGATCTGCAATTTTAACTCTAATAACAATAATAATATTATGTCTTTATACAGTATATAGGTATTACATTCTTAATAAATTATCATCAAGAAATTCAATAAAAAAGTCATTATTCATAACAGTTTTACCATTTTTAATTGCAATTATTTTAAACAATTTCAGCTCCAGTGTGTTTAATACAGTAAATGTGCAAAATAGGTTGGAGACATTAACTAGGCTTCAGGGTGACGATTCTTTAAACGAGCGATTTAGATATTTTGAGGCAGGTATCTCATCAATAATTAAAAATCCAATATTTGGTATTGGTGTGGGGAACTGGGAAGTAGAGTCAATAAAGTATGATAATATGAATATGGTGAGTTACGTTGTGCCTTATCATGCACATAATGATTATATAGAGATATTTGCTGAGACTGGGCTCATTGGATTTATATCATATTTTGGAGCTATTTTTATTGTTTTATTTTCATTATTTAAATCCTCGTTATTTATTAAAAATAATCAATCAAAAGAGCAACTTCTTTTTAATACATTAATCTGCATATCAATTCTAGTCTATTTAAGTGATTCTCTATTTAATTTTCCTTTTGATAGAACATATCAACAAATCAATTTGATTTTCTTGTTGTCTATTGGGTTATTATTTTCTAAAAACAAAGAAAACAGAAAACAGATACCAGTTGTTAAATATTTTAGTGTATTGTTTTTATTATTACCTCTTAACTTGTATTCCTCAGTTGTTCTATATAAGTCTTCTGTTGAACATAATGTTCTTTTAAAAGCTTTTAACAATCAAGATTTTTCCTTTCCAAGTCTTGAGATTATTGATAGAATGAATGATACATACCCAACCTTAACACCTACTACACTCCCCATTAAATCTGTTAAAGGGCTATATTATATTCATCACAAAGATTATTATAAAGCAATTGAACTATTGCAAGCTGGAACAAAATATAATCCTTATTTATATATGAGTGAAGCATATATAGCATATGCGTATTGGAGATTAAATCAAGTTGATAGTGCTAATTATTATGCAAAAAAAGCTTTTTATAACCTACCAAATAATATTATTCACTTTAGAAATTATGCAATAACACTTGCAGAATTAAAAGATAGTACAGAGCTCAAAAAAGCCTATGAATATATACCAATTAAGTTATCTGAAAATAAACATGAAGAGATATACCTTACTGCATTATCAACATTTTTATCTAATGAAAGTAAGGCATCAATTATTGAGGATCTAGATTTTGATTTACAGTCAGGAAGTTCAAATTTTAAACGCGGGTATTACAACCTTCAAATAGGTAATAAAAATATGATAGATGCAGATTATTTCTATCAATTAGGAGAAGCATATTTTTCTCAAAAAAGATTTGAGGAGGCTGCTAAGCTTTTCCTAAGGGCAAGCCAATTGAATCCATTTGAGCTGCCATACAAAGAAAACTATGCAAATTCATTACTTAGGCTTGGAGAATTTAATAAATCTCTCGAAGTGTTAAACGAATTAATTAATGTAGATAAAACAAAAAGTATAAATGCCATCTATCTGAGAGCTTTGGCATACCTTAATCTAGAAAATTTCACTTTGGGTTGCGTGGATTTAAAAATTCTAGAAGATATTGGGTGGCTTGGGAATAATCGTATATATCAAAATTTCTGTTTAAGAAATTGAGTTTTTATTTTCTACTTATTATTTGAATAATAATAATTACGAGTATTGTTATAGCAGTTAAGATAAGAGATACCTGCCAATGTTTTTTAAATTTAATATTTAGAATGTGGTGGATATGATTTTTATCAGCTTCAAATGGAGACCTGCCTTTTACTATTCTTAAGATAAAAACCCTTACTAAATCAATTATTGGATAAAATAAGATTGATATAACAAAAAACACCTTATTTATATCATATTGTGGTTTGATTAAGTATGATGGTGAAAGAATATTTAAAACATATATACTAACTATACCTCCTAAAAATAAAGATCCAGAGTCTCCTAAAAATACTTTTTTATCATTTCTGATATTAAAATAAATTAATGGAAGAAATGAAGCAATTAAAATTAAAGATATATACCTAAAACTTGTTGTTTCAAAAGAAAAGAGCTAAAAACTTACAATAAATAATGAAACAATTGATATTGCCAGAGTATCAAGACCATCTATGAAATTTATAGCATTTATTATGGCTACAATAATAAGTATTGTAAATAATTGAGCAATAATTCTACTTAATTCATTTATTCCAAGAATACCATGTAAATTGTCAATAATTAATCCATTATCAATTATTATTTTTGCAGCAATAATTTGAAAAATAAACTTAAGCTTAAAGTCAACTTCATATAAGTCATCATAAAACCCTATTAACAAAAGTATAGCTAAAGGTATTAACAAAGAATAATCATATATTTCAATTCCTTGTATATAATAAAGGACTGACAATAGAAATACATTAGTAAATAAAGAAATCCCACCAATCCTATAAGCAACAGAGTTATGAGAAGACCTGTCATAAATTTTATCTACAATATTTTTTTTTGAAAAAACCCTACTAACAAAATAAATAGTTAATAATGAGAGGAATATTGAACTAATAATTATAGTATATATCATATTATTTTATTTTGTTTTGCCTTTAAATAATAGCCATATGTATCAAAAAAATTAAATCCACATAAATTAGCAATGTCTAGAATTGTATTAGAACCATCACAGTAAGAGATAAAG
>JAYPSX010000060.1:0-1505 GCA_038133315.1 Hyphomicrobiales bacterium | reverse complement strand
AATCTTCATTTTAGGATGTAATCCTCTTTTTCCTAGGTTTGGCTCACATAGAATATTGGTGATTGGATTAATATCCTGATTTAATTCAAAAACATGAAAACATTTTTAAAAAATTTTAAAACTATCGCTTAACCCTTTGGCAGTTACAATATTAAAATTATCAAGAGATGTATGATATTCAGGATATTCATTCCATTTAGTTCTTGTAATGCAGCAAATTGGAAGATTAATTCCAGGAGCACAATACTGCCTTTCATCACTCCCCCTATCTAACCATGAAAAGTTAATATACTCATCTACATAATGATTTAAGACATGCTTGCTAATCTTATCAGAGATATTATCACCGTATCTAGAAGGAATATATCCCCAGGATTTTTCATCACCAACACAGGTTATATTAAATCCACCAATCACATTTTTTTTTAAAGATTTTAAATTTTTACTTAAATATGCTATTGACCCTATCGTTTCAGGAACAAACACAAAACGATAAGTATAATAATTATTTTCATTAATAATACTCGCAGCCAGACCTGTAACCACTGAAGGTCCTGAAAGCTCATTGTTTGCCATTTGTGGATGACAGATGTAGGTAGATATAAAAATCTCTTTGTTAGACTTACCTTTTATAATTAATTCACCGTAGTTTAAAACACCTTTTTGATCATGAGATGAATCAATTACGACTCTAAATCTAGAATTTCTATCTATTGACTTAAACTTATTGTATGATAAACAGAAGCCCCATCTCTCTTCATAGTATGATGTTTTATATGGAATTGCCTCAGGTAAACCCTTAAGATAATAAAGGTGGTTTTTTAATTCTTCAAACCCCATTTCTTTACTGACTGGTATTGAATAACCTAAAACATGTAAAGTATTATCTTTAAAATCAATGACCTTTATATCATTATTGATATCATGTACATAGGCTGATTTTATATTCCACTCAGGTGGTATTTCCCAATCAAAAACTTTTTCACCTGAATCTATTTCCTTTATTTCAATCGGAATATAATCTCTTATATATTTTAATGTGTCTCGAACTCCTTGGCCAGAAATACTTCTAGGAAACTTAAATATATCCTTACAAAATTTTAGGAGATCTATCTTTTCTTGTGCCATTTTGAAATTAATATCAAATTAGTGAATATTTTTGAAAAATTGATTTAAATAAATTTTACTAAAAAAATAGGTTGTAAATTTATACAAATTTAAGTACTTTTATTACTTGAAATATAATGTAAATGTTAAATAAATTAATTACTTCTAAAACAAGATTGAGATTATTGATAAAATTTTTCATATCCCAAACTAATAGCGGGTATTTAAATGGTCTTGCAAATGAGATGGGGGAATCTACTAATTCAATTAGAAAAGAGCTTAACCATCTTTATGAAGCAGGTTATATTGATAAAATCAAAAATGTTAATAAAATTGAATATAAAGTTAATTCGAATCACCCATTGTATGAAACATTAAAAAAGGTAGTATACAAACAC
>JAYPSX010000059.1:0-7109 GCA_038133315.1 Hyphomicrobiales bacterium | reverse complement strand
GCTTTTGATTGGGGTCTAAGCCATCAGTTGGTTCATCGAGAATTAAAATTTTTGGATCATGTAAAATTGCTTGTGATAGACCCACTCTTCTCTTATATCCCTTAGACAATGTATCAATTTGTTGATGAAGTACATGCTTTATGCGAGCCCTCTCAACTGCCTTGTCTATTTGAACAGATCTTTGTTTGCCAAAATAACCTCTAATATCTGCAATAAAATTCAAAAAACCGATAGTTGTCATTTCACCATAGGCTGGCGCCCCTTCGGGTAAGTAGCCTATAAGTTTTTTTGCTTCCTTTGGATTCTTTTCGATATCAATACCACAAATATTTGAGGAACCAGAGTCAGGCTGCAAATAACCAGTAGCCATTTTCATTGTTGTTGATTTTCCAGAACCATTTGGTCCGATAAAACCTAATATCTGACCTACTTTTACATTCAAGGAGACATTATTAACGGCTTTAAGATCCCCAAAACTCTTATGAAGATTGCTAAGTACAATTTGATCAGTCATGCTTTATACTCTTATACTCACTTAATATTATTTTCCAGTAAAATTTGGTTTTCTCTTTTCCATAAATGCTTCGCGTCCTTCTTTGAAGTCATTACTATTAAAACATTGCTCTGATAGCTGATCGAGTTTTTTTAGATCCCTGATCTCTGATCTTAAGATATGTTTTACTGTTTCTTTCGATGCCATTATGGTCAGTGGAGCGTTTATTGAAATTCTATTTGCCATGTCAATTACATATTGCTCTAACTTATCAACTTCAACTACCTCATTGATCAATCCCATATGGTAAGCTGTATTTGCATCTAGCATATCAGCGGTAAATAATATTCTTTTTGCGTTTGCAGGTCCTACCAACTCCACGAGTTGTCGTAAATTGTCAAAACCATACGCAAGCCCAAGTTTGGCTGCAGGAATAGCATATTTGGTATTGTCAGCAGCTATTCTTATATCAGCGGCGATAGCTGTTGCCACTCCACCACCAACACAATATCCTTCAATCATTGCAATTATAGGTTTACTGAAAGCGTTCATTGCAGAGGTCATAACATCGGTTGCTTTTGCATATAATTTTTCAGCTTCATAATTGTTTCTGACTTCTTTGAACTCAGAGATGTCTGCCCCTGAGATAAATGCTTTACCACCATGTCCTTTTATAATAAGCACCCTTATATCTTGGTCTTTTTCATACTCAACAAAAACTTGTGTCATTGCCTCACGCATTTCTAATGAAATTGCGTTCCTTCTTTCTGGATTATTAATTATCATCCATCCAATATTATTTTCTTTTTTTGCAATTATCTTGTTTGTTTTTAGTTCCATATTTTCGTTTACCTTTAATTACCTCTCAAAAATTAGCTGTAATAATCTTAAGAAATATACACAATCTTTATTTTCAAATTATACCCTTTTCAAGTAAGCTATTTATGTAATCTTCTTCAAAACCAAATTCCATCAATACATCTTTGTTATGCTGCCCCAGATCTGGAGCAGGATATTTGAGCTCATCTGGTTGTTCATACTCAGAGAAATTTATTGGCTGTCTTACAACATCCAATTCCCCAAGTCGATGATGATTTACTTTTCTATTCATTTTTAGATGCTTTACTTGTTCATCATTGAACATTTCAGAAATATTATTTACCGGTCCACATGGAACCCCAACCCTATTGAGCTTTTCTATCCAATAATCTGAATTATTTTGAATTAGGACCTTGGCAATGATCCCATTAAGTTCATCTCTATTTTCTAACCTCATCTCATCAGTAGAATATTTTACATCTTCAATTAATTGATCCAAACCAACAGCCTCACAGAACCTTGCAAATAATCTATCACCAACAGCACTTACATTAATAAGTTTATCAGATGTTTTGTAACAACCCTGTGGAATGCCCGTGGGATGATTATTTCCTTCTTGCTTTGCAATTTGACCCCTTTGAAGCCATCTTGAAGCTTGGAAGTCGAGCATAAATATACCCGCTTCTAACAATGATGTATGAACCCATTGCCCTTTCCCAGTAGACTCTCTATTGAGCAAAGCAATAATAATTCCTTGGGCAAGAAACATCCCTGCACATAGATCGTTGATAGGAATTCCGACTCTTGTGGGTCCACTTTCTTCCATTCCTGTAATTGACATCAATCCCGACATACCTTGTATGATTTGATCAAGACCAGGTCTTTCTCTATAAGGGCCCGTTTGACCAAAGCCAGAAATACTTCCGTATATTATCATTGGATTTATTTCTTTAATATTATCATAATCAATTTTAAGACGATGTTTAACATCTGCTCTAAAATTCTCAATTATTACATCACTTTTTTGTGCCAATGAGAGGAAAAGTTCACGTCCTTCATCGTTTTTCAAATCAATTGTAATACTTCTTTTGTTTCTTTGAAGATTTTGGAAATCAAAACCATCACGATTTCCTGTAACACTTCCTCCTTTTTGCCCTGGTTTATTTGGTGGGTTCACTTGAATTACATTGGCACCCCAATCTGCAAGAACTCTTGCAGCTGTTGGCCCTGCTCTTGCAATTGTCAAATCCAGAACCGTATATTTTGATAAAGGTAAGTTTTTATTCAAAGGAAACCTCTCTATGAACTTATATTATATGTATTTTGCTGATAAATATATTATATTAGTCCCTATCTTATATTAAAAAAATTCCATAATTTCAACACCCAATAAGCTGAAGCTAAAAAAAAAATTAACAAAATATTAAAATTTATTTGAAATTGGAAGTTAGATGATTTATAAATGGAGTTTAACGTTTGTACTAGGTACGAATTGTTTACACTAGTGTAAGTGTTTTATTATTAACCTATAGGGAGGATATGATATGAAATCCACTACAAAATTTGTGCTTGGGGCTGCTTTCGGTGGTCTAGCACTATCAATGGTTTCAACATCTCCAGCTTTAGCGTTAACAGATCTAAACGTAATTACAGCTAACAACGGATCATGTTCAATTTATCCGCAGCACGTTTCACGTTTAACTGGCGCTAACGAAGTTAACGGAGTTGATGTTAACCTACTTAACTCAGAAACAACTATCCCATATGTTGCATTCCTAGATACAGGTGATGCTGAGTATGTGATGCTTGACTCTGCACAAGTACTACAAATGGCTAACGCAGGACAACCTGGTTCAGTTATATATGAAGCATATAACTTCGCATCAGAAGGTATTGTTGTTCCAGCTGACAGCCCAATTAAAGGCCTAGCAGACCTACCAGGTTCTGTTATTGGTCTTGCTTCTGACCGTGATGAAATCACAACTTTGATCGCTTTAGACTCAATTGGTCTTTCTGGCGATGTGATTGAAACAGTTGTTGTTGGTGACGCTGGACCTGTTATGGTTGACGCTCTAACATCAGGAAGAATTGACGGTTTCGCTGGTGGTTCATCAGACCGTGCTAACATCCAAGCTGGTGGTGTTGCTATTAGAAACATTACACCAATGGCTGTGTCAGCAAACCCAGGTAACTCATTCGCTATGTGGGACTCACGTATGGATGAGCTAGATGAAGCTACAGCAGGTTTCCTACGTGCATGGGCTATGGCTCAACACATGGGTGTACTTGACACTAAATTCGTAATAAGCGTATGTGCTGTTGCAACACCAGAAGTTTTTGAAAACATGGCTACTGGTTCTGCATTGATCAATGGTTCAGTTTATATTTATCAACTACGTCGTACAAATAAATATGGTGAACCTCGTAACTGGATTTGGGCTCAAATCCAAGGTCCTTACATTGGTCTAGGTGAAATCGATGGTTTCATAGATCCAGCAACTTTCACAGATCATAGATTTATTGATCGTGCAAGTGATTGGGACACATACGAAGTTGTTGAACTTATGGATGCATGGGCTGCTGCTAACCCAGACAAAATGGTTCCATAACAGTTCTTCATTCGAACTTGTCTAATAAAGCCCGAAAGAGTCTTCTCTTTCGGGTTTTTTTTATATAAAAAAATGAGTGAATTAGGTATTGCAATAATTGGCTGTGGGCGCGTTGGTAGAATGAGAGGCAAGATTGCCTCTGAATTCCCAGGCATATCTTGGATTGGGCTATGCGATTTAAATGAAGATATTGGTAAACAGTTACAAAAAGATATAAATGCAGATTATTTTACTACTGATTATGCAGAGTTAATTCAAAAAAATGAAGTTGATGCAGTAATAGTTGCCACTTCAACTTGGTCTCACTTTGAACCTGCATTGATCACTATTGAAAATAAAAAAAAACTATTTATTGAAAAACCTCTCACATTGGATGCTACTCAGTCTAAATTTTTGATAAGTAAAATTGACCAATACAACAGTGATGTTTGCGTTGGTTATACCCAACGTTTTAGAAGAAAATTTATTTCAGCCAAAGAAAAAATAGAAAACTCTCAAATTGGAGACTTATCCTGTGCAGTAACCAGGACTTTTATGAATAAAATGGGGCCAATGAATGAGTTAAGACTAACACAAGACAGACGTTTCCTAACACCAATGGTAGTTTCAGGCACTCATAGTCTAGATATGTCATTATGGTTAATCAATGATACGCCCAAATCTGTATATGCAAAATCTTCAAATAAAATACTTGGAGAACTAGGAACCAAAGATGCAACGTTTGGTATATTTACTTTTGATGATAAGATGTGGAGTATGAATATATCATGGGCCCTCCCCAAAAAATGGCCTGGTGCAAGCTATGGCTTGCAAATGGGTTTTGTTGGAACAAAGGGTGTGATAGATATTGAAGACACCCACAGAGATGTCATAATTGTCAGTGATTATGATCAGGGAAAGGTATACAGACCAAAAGGACGTGAAGTTGAAGATGAAAGATTTGTTGATTTTCTGACCAGCTACCCCCCAGGTGATATATATAAAAATGATCTTTGGGGCCCTATGAAAGATGAAACATTTTCATGGCTTCAAAGAATCTGTATGGGGATTAATACACCCCATACAAATGCACATGAAGCGCATCGAAATCTCATGTATACACTAGCAATGGACTTATCAGCAAAATTAAATAAGGAAATTGACTTGGATATTTCTGAAGATTACATTATGGATAGATTAAATCTGGAACAATAAATAATGAAAATTGGGATAGTTGGAACAGGAGCAAATGGAAGCTGTATTGCAGCTGACCTAACACAAGCTGGATTGGATGTTTCATTAATCGATCAGTGGCCTGAGCACGTTGAAACAATGAGAAAATCGGGGCTTACAATAGTTATGCCTGAAGAAACCATTAACACTAAAGTTAAAGCATATCATTTATGCGATGTCTGCACATTCAATGAAAAATTTGATGTGATATTCATTGTTGTTAAGGCTTATGATACAAAATGGGTATCCACACTTATTGAGCCATACCTTAAAGATGATGGACTAATGATAGGACTTCAAAATTGTATGACCGCGGAAATCATAAACGAAGTTGTTGGAGCCAAAAGAAATCTCGCAGCAGTAGTTGAACTTTCATCTGAAATATTTAAACCAGGTCAAGTTAAAAGAAATACTCCTCCTTCAGGGTCATGGTTTGGGGTTGGAAGCTTAACAGCTGATATGGATAATAGAATTCCAGAAATTTTAGAATTACTAAAATATTCTGGAAAGGTAGCGCACACTGAAAATATATTATCAGCAAAATGGATGAAACTTATTGTTAATGCCATGACAATGGGGCCAAGATCTATTCTAGGGCTCAGAGCAGTAGAGGCAATGAATGTTGATGGAATGCGAGAATTAGCATTGAAGATTGGTGAAGAAGCACTTCTTGTAGGTCAAAAAATAGGGTTCAGACCCGAACCGATTTTCGGATTAAAACAAAAAGATATAGAACAATCCAATAGATTACTTGAACTGTTATTAGACAAAATAATTAATGATGTCGGACCTCACGCTAGGGATGCAGTATTACAAGATCATTTAAAAGGTCGTTTGAGTGAAGTTGATTTAATTAATGGACTCATATGGGAAGAGGGAAAAAAACATGGGATTGACTGTATGTATAATAAGAGAGTTTGCGAGATCACTGAAAAAATACAGAAAAAGTTAATTAGTCCATCACCGATGAATTCTGAAGAACTTGTTAGCTGAACTAATCAGGCTCTTGCTATTATCATCGAAATACCTTGTCCAACTCCAACACACATTGTACAAAGTGCATATCTGTGATTATTTCTTACAATTTCCTTTGAAGCTGTAAGAGCCAACCTTGCACCTGACATACCAAGTGGATGCCCCAAGGCTATTGCCCCACCATTTGGATTAACTTTTTCACTATCATCATTTATACCAAGCATCCTCAAACAAGCAAGTGATTGTGATGCAAAGGCCTCATTAAGCTCTATTACATCGATTTGATCTAGGTTCATACCTGTTTTATCGAGTAATTTCTGTGTTGAAAAAACTGGACCAACTCCCATATATTTGGGTTCAACGCCCGCAGTAGCGCCACCACAAAATCTTGCTAATGGATTCAGTGAAAATTTCTTAACCATTTTTTCTGAAGCTATTATAAGACATGCTGCTCCATCATTTACTCCTGAAGCGTTTCCTGCTGTGACAGTTCCATTTTCTTTAAATGGTGTTGGCAACCCATTCAACTTTTCAATAGTTGTCTCGCGTGGATGTTCATCTTGGTCAAATATTATTTTTTCTTTGCTTTTATTTGAGATTTCAACACCAATTATCTCATCACTAAAACGATTGTTTTTAAGAGAGTTTTGATATTTTCTTTGACTATTATATGCAAATAAATCTTGATCATCGCGATTGATATTATAATACTCAGCAACATTCTCTGCAGTTTCTGGCATGGAGTCTGTGCCATAAATAGAAAACATCTTCTTATTAATAAATCTCCATCCAATTGTGGTATCTTCAACTTTATTATACCTCGAGAATGCGCTATCAGCCTTTGGCATTACAAAAGGTGCGCGAGACATACTCTCTACCCCACCAGCAATAATTAAATCCATTTCTCCTGACATAATGGCACGACACGCAACAATAACTGCATCCAAACCAGACCCACATAACCTATTTATTGTTGTTGCTGGAATTGAAACTGGAAGACC
>JAYPSX010000058.1:0-7216 GCA_038133315.1 Hyphomicrobiales bacterium | reverse complement strand
CCTGAATTAAAGCAAGCAATTGTTAATAAGTTTAAAAGAGAAAATAAATTAGATTACACAACCGATCAGGTATTTGTTGCACCAGGTGGCAAGGCGATTATCTATAATGCAATGATGGCAACATTGAATGATGGTGACGAAGTAATAATTCCAGCTCCATACTGGGTATCTTACCCCGATATAACTCAGATGGCAGGTGGTGTTCCTGTAGTCATACAAGGTGATCCAAAAAACAATTATAAAATTAAAGCTACCCAGCTTGAGACAGCGATCACAGACAAAACTAAATGGGTGATTTTCAATTCTCCATCTAATCCAAGTGGTGGCACATACACGAAGGATGAGCTAAAAGAAATAACAGATGTATTGTTAAAATATGAACATGTTTGGTTATTAACGGACGATATCTATGAGCATATGGTATACGACAACTTTAAATTCTACACGCCTTTACAAGTTGAGCCAAAGTTGTTTAATAGAACTTTGACTTTGAATGGCGTATCAAAAGCTTATTCAATGACTGGATGGCGTATAGGATATTGTGGTGCACCAAGCGAACTAATAAAACCAATGCGTACAATTCAATCACAATCTACTACTAACCCTACTTCAATTAGCCAATGGGCGTCGGTTGAAGCTCTTGAGGGAGATCAATCATTTATGAAAGGTTGGATTAAAGAATTTAGGGAGAGAAGAAACTTAGTTGTTGAAATGCTAAATAAAGCGAATGGTATTGAATGTGGTCTTCCTGAAGGTGCATTTTATGTTTACCCTAACTGTTCTGGGTGTATTGGAAAACAAACATCAAATGGAAAATTAATTGAAAATGATGAAGATTTTGTTACTCAGCTTCTGGAAGAGGAAGGTATAGCTGTTGTTCACGGTGCTGCATTCGGCACAAGTCCATGTTTCAGGATTTCCTACGCAACATCTATAGATCTTTTAGAGGAAGCATGCACAAGAATCATAAGGTTTTGTGCAGGTTTGTCATAAAAAAACTGAACTCCATAGAGCTCAGTTTTTTTATTTTGGGTATGTATATGTAATTAGGGAGGTTCATATACGTTTGTGGTTTCTTTTTACTGGAGTTAGCTATGCATTTCTATAAGTAATATTGCAAATCAGATATGCAATTTTTGCAATGCAAAAGAGTGCTAATATTTCCATTCCTTCCCTTTTTCTATGATAAACTCCCTGAATACTGCTATTCTTTTAGAATTTTTCCTCTCTTCAGGGTAGGTAAGGTAGGTATCTATTTCAGGTAATTTCTCGTTGAACGATAATTGAGAAAGATTATCCTCTTCACCAACCAGGTAATCTGGTAATAAAGCAAGACCAATCCCATTAGCTGCTGCCATATGAAGACCTTTTATATTACCAATCTTCAAAATTGGTTTAATTCTATATTGTTTGGTAATATTTTCTAACCAGTTTATTTCTTTCAAATAATCTGGCGCACGACCAAAAGTCACTATTTTATGATTTTTTAAATCGGAAACTCTGCTTGGAGTACCATTCTCATCTAGATATTCTGGTGATGCATATAAATGAAAATGAACTGTGAATAACTTTCTTTGAATTAAGTCTAATTGTTGTGGTTTGTGAAATCTAATTGCTATATCAGCTTCACGCATTCCTATATCCAATTCCGCATCCGTCAATTTGAGTTCTAAATTAATTTCTGGATATAGCGTTGTAAAATCTTTCAGGCGTGGTGTTAGCCAGTTTGTTCCCAGACCAACAGTAGTTGTTACAGATAAATCTCCTGATGGCCTGTCTTTGCTGTCTATTAATTCAAATTCTGCCTCTTTTATAATATTAACGATCGTTCTAGTTCTATTATATAGTAATTCACCTTGTTCTGTTAAGATTAGCCCTCGTGGATGTCTATGAAATAGAGGTATACCTATCTCGTATTCAAGGTTTGAGATTTGTCTACTGATTGCCGATTGGCTTGTATTTAAATCCTCACTTGCATGTGAAAAACTACCTGCATCAGCAACGATATGAAAGATTCTTAGCCTGTCCCAGTCCATTATTTTTTATTTGCAAGATAATGTTCTGCATCAAGTGCAGCCATACATCCCATTCCCGCTGCTGTTACCGCTTGTCTATACTTATCATCCGTAACATCACCGGCAGCAAACACACCCTCTCTGGAGGTTCTTGTTGTTCCCGGAGTTGTAAGAATATATCCATTTTTCATCTCTAATGAGTTATTAAACAGTTCAGTAGATGGTTTATGTCCTATCGCAATAAAAACACCGTCAGTTTCAAGATTTGTAATTTTGTCTGTTTTGATATTCAACAAGTTTACACCATTAACAGAATTCGGGTTATCTGTTCCAGTGATTTCATCTATGACTGAGTCCCAAATTATTTCAATTTTAGGGTTCTGGATTAGTCGTTCTTCAAGAATTTTTTCACACCTTAATTCATTCCTTCTATGAACCAATGTTACTTTACTTGCAAAATTTGTTAGAAAAAGAGCCTCTTCTACAGCTGTATTTCCTCCACCAACAACGATTACTGATTTATCTCTGTAAAAAAATCCATCACATGTTGCGCATGCTGATACCCCAAAACCTTTATATTTTTCTTCGGAGTCAATTCCAAGCCACTTTGCCTGTGCCCCAGTACAAATTATTAGGGAGTCAGTTAAATATTCAGTTTTAGAGTCACCAATTAATCTAAAAGGATATTCATCAAGGTTACACTTGTTTATGTGGTCACTGATTATTTCAACACCGGTACTTAGTGCCTGAGATTTCATTTGCTCCATTAACCATGGACCTTGAATAATTTCTGAAAAACCTGGATAATTTTCTACATCGGTAGTGATTGTTAATTGTCCTCCTGGTTGTATTCCCTCAATCAAAATTGGATGCAACATCGCTCGAGATGCATAAATTGCTGCGGTGTATCCCGCAGGACCAGATCCAATAATTAATACTTTTGTCCTTTTTTCGTTCATAGATTTATTCTTATAATATTTATATAGTTATTTTGGGAAGGATATCTGGATAATTTCATAGCTTTTTCCCCCACCAGGTGTAGCCACTTCCACACTATCACCGATTGATTTACCAATTAATGCGCGTGCAATTGGTGAGCTGATTGAAATTAGTCCTTTTGTTATATCGGATTCGAATTCACCAACGATTTGGTATTTTGATTCTTTTTCTGTGTCTTCGTCAACAAGCGTTACATTTGCTCCAAATTTTACAATATTGCCAGATAATTTTGATATATCGATTACATCCGCTCTCGATAACTTATCTTCAAGATCACTTATTTTTGCTTCATTCATTGCCTGTTCTTCTTTTGCGGCATGATATTCGGCATTCTCAGATAAGTCACCATGCTTTCTTGCTTCAGCTATAGCAGATATGATTGCAGGTCTTTCAATAGTTTTTAGTCTTCTAATTTCACTCTGAAGAGCCTCATATCCAATAATTGTCATTGGTATTTTTTCCATAGATTCTCCTAAATGGTATAGTTTTAATATATGTATATTTTCTAAACAATTATTTAAAGTATTCTTGTAATGATTTTACATCACCCAATCCATTAATATACATTTCTATAGATTCAACAGCTGCAAGAGCTCCTGAAAGTGTTGTATAATATGGTATTCTATTCCTAAGAGCAGCTTGCCGCAAGGTTTTACTATCGGATAGTGCCTTGCTCCCCTCTGTTGTATTAATTACCAAGTTTATAGTATTGTTGTTCATTGAGTCAACAATATGAGGGCGTCCTTCTAGTACTTTCTTGACTCTACCCACCTCTATACCTTGTTCAATTAGGTATTTTTGTGTTCCCCCTGTTGCCAGTATTTTGAATCCTAGTGTTTCTAGAGATTTTATAGCATTCAGGATACCTGGCTTATCTTTATCTTTAACAGAAACGAATACATTTCCGTCCTTTGGTAACGGCACATTTGTTCCTAATTGGCTTTTCGCAAATGCGATTCCAAAGTCATCACCAATACCCATTACTTCGCCAGTTGATTTCATTTCAGGACCAAGCAAGACATCAATTCCATCAAATTTATTGAATGGGAAAACAGCTTCTTTTACAGCAACATGTCTCATATTATTCAGCACTTCTTTTTCTTTATTTGTAATATGCTGTCCTAATTTATCGCCTGCTATTAATTTTGTAGCTATTTTTGCAACTGGTACACCTGTTACTTTTGCAACAAATGGAATTGTCCTACTGGCACGGGGATTAACTTCAATTATAAATATTTGATCCTTCTTAATTGCATATTGAATATTAATACAACCAATAATATTAAGTGCATTGCTAATTGCAATTGTCTGTTCTCTTAGACTCTGAATAATATCTTGTTTAAGTGAATATGGAGGTATCGAGCAGGCACTATCACCGGAGTGGACTCCTGCTTCTTCAATATGTTGCATTATTCCACAGATGAAAACATTTTCTCCATCTGAAATAGCATCAACATCAACCTCAATTGCATCTGATAAAAAACTATCCAGAAGAAGTGGATTTGATTTTAATAAGTAATTTATTTGTTTATCTTTGCTTTGTGGAAATTTTATCTTTATATCTTCTGGTATCAACTCCGGTAGAGTATTTTCAATATAATCGTCATAGTCATTTTCATCTCTTAGAATAACCATTGCCCTTCCACCAAGTACATAAGATGGTCTAAGAATTATGGGTAATCCTATATCTTCTATTGCCTTTCTTGCATCTTTAATTGAATTTGCAATTTTATTTTTTGGTTGTCTTAAGTTAAGTCGATTAATTAATTTTAAGAAACGATTCCTGTCTTCTGCAAGATCTATTGTATCGGGTGTTGTTCCAAGAATGTTGATTCCACGTTTTTCAAGTTCATTGGATAACTTTAGGGGTGTTTGCCCTCCAAATTGAACAATAACACCCAACAAGTTTCCTTTACTTTGCTCTATCTTGATTATTTCAAATACATCTTCTGTGGTCAATGGTTCAAAGTATAATCTATCAGAAGTATCATAATCCGTTGAAACAGTTTCTGGATTACAATTTATCATAATTGTTTCGATATCTAACTCCTTTAATGCAAAGCACGCATGGCAGCAACAATAATCAAATTCAATACCTTGCCCAATTCTATTAGGACCACCTCCAATAATAATAACTTTCTTTTTCAGACTTGGATCTACTTCCGTGTCAAAATCATCAAAATCTAAATAGTTATATGTTGAGTACATATAAGCTGTTGGAGTATGGAATTCTGCCGAGCAAGTATCAATTCTCTTATAGATTGGGTGAATAGCTAGTTTTTCTCTATGTTTTCTGACAAAAGACTCATCTTTTTCAATGATATTGGCTAACCTAGCATCAGAAAACCCATGAGATTTAAGAACTTGAAAATTCTCTCGATCATTCGGTAATCCGAAGTTTTTTACTTTATTTTCTAAATCGATTATTTCCTGAAGCCTTTGTATAAACCAGGGATCTATTTTACAAGATTGATAAATTTGATCATGCGATATACCTAATCTCAATGCTTGTGCAACTTTTAATATTCTATTTGGTGTTGGTTCACCTAATTCTGCTCTTACAACATTTTTTTCAGCATCTTTTCCAATATCGTTAAACTCAATTGGATCAAGACCAGTTAGTCCAATCTCAAGTGACCTGAGAGCTTTTTGTAAACTTTCAGAAAATGTTCTTCCAAAAGCCATTGCTTCTCCAACAGATTTCATAGATGTGCTAAGTAAAGGTTTTGCATCAGGAAACTTTTCGAATGCGAATCTTGGTATTTTAGTGACTATATAATCAATTGTTGGTTCAAAAGAGGCAGGTGTTTGACCACCAGTTATATCATTGGATAGTTCATCAAGCGTATAACCTAACGCAAGTTTTGCAGCTATTTTAGCAATTGGGAAACCGGTTGCTTTTGATGCCAGCGCAGAGGATCTTGATACTCTGGGGTTCATTTCAATTACAACCATCTCTCCATTCTCTGGATTTATAGCAAATTGAACATTAGATCCCCCGGTTTCAACACCAATTTTTCTGAGGACCGCTATAGATGCATTTCGCATTATTTGGTATTCTTTATCCGTTAGTGTTAATGCTGGTGCAACAGTTATTGAGTCGCCAGTATGCACACCCATCGGATCAACATTCTCAATCGAACAAATTATAATACAGTTATCATTCTTATCTCTAACAACTTCCATTTCATATTCTTTCCAACCAAGAACAGATTCTTCTATGAGAACTTCAGAGGTTGGTGATGCATCAATTCCACTTTCTACAATCTTTATAAATTCTTCTCTTGTGTATGCAATACCACCTCCGGTGCCACCGAGTGTAAATGATGGCCGGATGATTACAGGTAAACCGAGTGTATCGAGTGCCTCAAGTCCTTGGGATAAATCATGTGCAAGTAATGATTTTGGTGTTTTTAATCCAATGTCTTTCATAGCTTCTCTGAAGAGTTCTCTATCCTCCGCCATATCAATTGCTTCTGCTGATGCACCAATCATTTCAACATTATATTTATCTAAAATACCCAACTTTTTGAGAGACAGCGTTGTGTTAAGAGCAGTTTGGCCGCCCATTGTTGGAAGTATGGCGTCAGGGCGCTCTTTTTTAATGATTTTTTCAAGAAATTCAGGAGTAATTGGTTCAATATAGGTCGCATCAGCTAATTCAGGATCAGTCATTATTGTGGCAGGATTAGAATTTATTAATATTACACGAAAGCCTTCTTCTTTTATTGCTTTTAAAGCTTGTGTTCCAGAATAATCAAATTCACAAGCTTGACCAATTACAATTGGTCCAGCTCCCACAACAAGTATTGATTTTATATCAGTTCTTTTTGGCATCTTGGTTTCTTGTGTTTGATCTAATATTATCTAAAAAACTTTCAAAAATATAATAACAATCTTGAGGTCCTGGTGAAGCTTCTGGATGAAATTGGACAGAAAAAATGGGTTTTTCTTTAACTCTAATGCCACAATTTGAACCATCAAATAGTGATCTGTGTGTTTCAATTACTTCATTAGGAAGCGATTTACTATCCACGGCAAAGCCGTGATTCATAGAAGTTATTAGAACCTTTTTTGTATCCATATCTTGAACAGGATGATTTGCCCCATGATGACCGAATGACATTTTTATAGTTTTTGCTCCTAGTGCCAAAGCTAATATTTGATGCCCTAAACAAATACCAAAAATAGGTATATTTTTT
>JAYPSX010000057.1:4694-7261 GCA_038133315.1 Hyphomicrobiales bacterium | reverse complement strand
GTATTGATGCCGATGAGGTATTTGCGTGTTTGTCAACTGTTATAATTATCTTATTCTTATCAAGATTGAGCTTTTTAGCTGTGGTATCTAGAATTCGAAGATTTGCCTGATGTGGAACAAACCAATCAATGTCATTTATATCTGTTTTAGTTCTGGCAAGGAGTTCTTCAACAACAGCCGTTTGCTTTTCAACAGCATGCTTATATACCTCCTTCCCATCCATATTTATGTAATGATCTGACTTTGCAATCATTGAAGGGCCTCCATCACAAAAGAGTTTGGTTCTAAACTGACCATCAGATCTTATGATTGAATCTATAATGCCACTTTTATCTGCAGGATTATTATTTGACTCTAATAGAAATGCCCCTGCTGCATCTCCAAACAAAACACATGTGGCCCTGTCATTCCAGTCTAATATTCTTGAATAAGTTTCAGAACCAACGACCAATATTTTGTCATAATTTCCTGACTTTATAAAACTATCAGCAGTAGATAGAGCATAAATGAATCCACTACAAACTGCATGGATATCAAATCCAGCCCCTGATCTTAATCCAAGCAAGTCTTGAAGTTTTACTGCTGTTGACGGAAAGACTTGATCAGGCGTTGAAGTCGCCACTATAATTAAGTCTATTTCAGAGGATTGTATGCCAGCATGATTTATTGCACTAAGTGAAGCCTCCAAAGCCAGATCTGATGTCAATTGTGTATCAGCCGCAATATGTCTTTGTTTAATGCCTGTTCTTTCAAAAATCCACTCATCACTCGTATCAACAAACTTTGAAATGTCATCATTTGATAGAATCTTTTCTGGCAAATATACACCAACACCACCTATTAATGAATTAGTCACCTGAAAATTCCCTTTCTGTTAATTCTATATTTTTAACAATTTTATCAATCAATCCAGATCTATGCATATCTATACCAAGATCAAGTGCTGATGAAAAACCAATATCATCAGTTTTTCCATGACTTTTTATTACTATACCATTTAATCCCAAGAAAACACCTCCATTAAGGGTGTTTGGATTCATTTTATCTCTCAAGGTTTGGAATGATTCCTTAGCCAATAAGTATCCAATTTTAGATAAAATTGATCCATTCAAGGTTTCTTTGAGGTATTGGGAAATTTGCTTAGCCGTTCCTTCTGCAGTCTTTAATGCTATGTTACCAGTAAAACCATCAGTAACAATAACATCTGAAAAGCCAAAACCAATTTTATTACCCTCAACAAATCCTTTATATTTAAAAAAATTATCCCCATTCTTCAATATCTCATGAGCTGCTTTTATCTCATCCAGACCCTTAATTTCCTCTTCACCAATATTAAGAAGAGATAGAGTTGGACTCTCAACATCAAAAATAATTTGAGCCATTGAGGCTCCTAAAATTGAGAAATCAATCAACTGTCTTCTATCAAAACCAATTGTAGCTCCTATATCCAAAACAACGGTCTCTCCATTTACTGTTGGCCACAATGCAGCAATTGCAGGCCTTTGTATCTTAGAAATTGTTTTCAGTATAAGTGTAGACATTGCCATAAGTGCGCCTGTATTACCTGCTGAAATAACAAAATCTGCGCGACTATCTCTTACAGACTCAATGGCTTTCCACATTCCAGATACACTTTTTCCATTTTTGATTGCATAGCTGGGCTTATCATCCATCTTTACATGATATTCTGTGTGAAATATTTCTGATGAATTTGCCAAATCTTTATAGCTAGATAGCCGTTTTTCAATGATATCTTTATCCCCAAACAATAAAAATAATAAATTATTATTGTTTCTCAGAGTTCTGTTTAGTCCAGGGAAAACAAATGTTGCATCATCATCTCCACCCATACAATCTACAGCTATTTTAATTAAATTTGCCATACCAAATTTACTCTAGTTATTGATTTTAGTTAAACCCATTTGATTAATATTAAATTAATCAGCTTAAGTAAAGAACTTGATTGCATCGAAGTTTAAATCTTCAATATCAACAATACTTGTCGTTTCTAACAATTCTTCGAAACCTAGTGTGTAAAAAACAAAAGCTTCAGAAGCATCTATATAATCAGAATTTGAAAGAAAAGCATTCCTTAAAAAATAATTCGATAGCTCTTGATGTTTTGTATGCAACTCTTCTAATGCTAATATACGATCTAGATTTTCGATACGACCATAGAAGACCATCCCTACTTTTTTCATTTTCTTTGGGATAGATAAATCACCAACTCCCTCCTCACGAAATGATAAGTCAATGGATTTAAACATCAAATCTACTATATCTTGCGCTAATTTAACCTCATTTTGTTTTTTCAGTCTTCGAATTAATAAAATTACATGGATCAAAAGCAATTCAAATCTACCGTCAATAGAATCAAGCAATGGAAATTTTTCATAAAAAACCTTCTGGCGTGATTGCTGTGACATCTTTTCAAACAAATAAAAATGTCTATCATTGTTTTTTTTAAAAAAAATCATTTATCAATAACTTAATTAATCTATATTTAAAATCATTATTTTATTTATAATTGGTCTATTATGAAAAGAATACTATTAATTATACTATTA
>JAYPSX010000057.1:0-4684 GCA_038133315.1 Hyphomicrobiales bacterium | reverse complement strand
CATCGTGTTCCACTGTTATTGAAAACAGAGGTTATATTTTTAATCCTGAAATACAAAAAAAAATATCAGAAGGGATGGATAAGAGTGAAATACTATCATTAATGGGAACTCCCTCTACAACATCAGAAACTACAGGCCTAAAATATTACTACATATCAAATAAATTTTTGAAATATGCATTCCTCAACCCGCAAGAGATTGAAAGGACTGTTACAGTCATAAGTTTTGATAAAAATGAAAATGTAATAGATATAGAAGAATATTCCCTTAGAGATGGGAGAGTAATCAAATACAATAGTGAATCAACAATCCCTAAGGGAACGGAAGCTACAATTATACAAGATTTATTTGATAATACAGGCAGATACACAAGCAGTGAAGCCATTGCGGGGTCAATATTTTAACCCCGCTAATTAAGAAATTTAATGAGCAAGAATAGCCAACAATAGTAATGCTACTATGTTAGTAATTTTGATCATAGGATTTATAGCTGGTCCAGCTGTATCTTTGTAAGGGTCTCCTACGGTATCACCGGTTACAGAAGCTTTGTGTGCTTCAGATCCCTTACCTCCAAATTGTCCATCTTCAATTAATTTTTTTGCATTATCCCATGCTCCACCACCAGCTGTCATGGAAATAGCCAAGAACAAACCTGTTATGATGGTACCAAGAAGCATTGCTCCTAGTGCTGAGAATGCTGAAGATTTTCCATCAATCGCGTTGATAACGAAGAAACAAAGTATTGGTGTAAGCACTGGTAAAAGGGATGGTACAATCATCTCTTTAATTGCAGATTTTGTCAGCATATCAACAGCTCTTGCATAGTCTGGTTTTGATGTCCCTTTGAGAATGTTTTTGTCTGCTTTGAATTGCCTTCTAACCTCTTCGACAACTGATGATGCAGCTCTTCCTACTGCAGTCATTCCCATGGCGGCGAATAGATATGGCATTAGTCCTCCAAGTAGAAGTCCAACAACAACATATGGATTTGAAAGAGCAAAATCAACGTTTATACCTTCAAAGTATGAATATTTATCTGAATTTGCAGCAAAATAACTTAGATCTTCTGTGTATGCAGCAAAAAGTACAAGCGCTCCTAAACCAGCAGAACCAATTGCATATCCTTTGGTAACAGCTTTTGTTGTATTGCCGACAGCATCAAGTGCATCTGTTGTATTCCTGACCTCTTCAGGTAAATCGGCCATTTCTGCTATCCCGCCAGCATTGTCGGTAACAGGTCCAAAAGCATCTAATGCCACAACAACTCCTGCTAAGGCAAGCATTGTTGTTACTGCTATTGCGATACCAAAGAGTCCTGCTAGACTGTATGTAACAATAATACCAGCTATAATAACAATTGACGGTAAAGCAGTCGCTTCCAATGACATTGCCAATCCTTGTATAACGTTTGTACCGTGGCCAGTTACAGATGCAGCAGCGACTGATTTAACAGGCCTATAATTTGTGCCAGTGTAATATTCGGTAATAACTATGATAAGAGTTGTAACCGCTAAACCTGATACACCGCATAAAAACATATCCATGCCAGAGAATTCAATAAATGACGTTTGGATTATGGTATCCATGCCAATTAACGCATTTGTTAGAGGCCATAAGAGAATAAGTGAGAGTAATCCTGTTACAAAGAACCCTTTGTAAAGAGCTCCCATTATTGACTTACTTTTACCAAGTTTGACAAAAAAAGTTCCAATGATTGAAGTTAAAATACAAACTGCTCCAATCGCAAGTGGATATAACATGATTTGTTCAAATATCGCATTCCCTGCAAAATAAATTGATGCAAGAACCATTGTTGCAACAATTGTAACCGCATATGTTTCAAATAAATCTGCTGCCATACCAGCACAATCACCAACATTATCACCAACATTATCAGCTATTGTTGCAGGGTTTCTAGGATCATCTTCTGGAATACCAGCCTCAACCTTTCCTACCAAGTCGCCCCCAACATCAGCTCCCTTTGTGAAAATTCCTCCACCCAAACGAGCAAATATTGATATTAATGAAGCTCCAAAACCAAGAGCAACTAGTGAGTCAACAATTATTCTATCATCAAATGTGTATCCGAGAATATTTGTTAAAAAATAGAAGTAAATACTGACAGATAGCAAGGCAAGAGATGCAACCAACATACCAGTAACTGATCCAGCTTTGAATGCGACTGAGAGCCCTTTTGATAAATCTTCTGATGCGGCTTGAGCTGTTCTAACATTCGCTCTAACAGAAATCAGCATTCCTACAAAACCCGCTATACCAGACAGAATGGCACCAATAGCAAATCCAACAGCAACTGTTAATTGCAAAAATATGGCCACAAGAACGAATATAATAACACCAACAATTGAAATTGTAGCATACTGCCTTTTTAAATAAGCTCCAGCTCCTTCTTGTATTGCCCCTGCAATTTCTTGCATTCTTTCATTACCTGCGTCAGCACTCATCACAGACTTACTAGCCCAAATACCATATATGACTCCGAGAAAGCCACACAGAATAATTACTGAGATTAATGTTGTCATTGTTTCCTCTATAGATTGTTATAAATAATTGTTATTTGAAAAATAATTCTTTATTAAAGTAGTTTTTGTTTAATGGCAAGAAATTAAGATAGAAATTCAAAATTAGTCTATTTAAAAATGTTTAAAAGTAAAATTACTTGAACCTATAAATTTATTGTTTTGATCCATGATGACTGGCTCTTTTGAACCTTGCAAAACTCTTCCTATTTTTGTAACTTGAATATTTTGTTTGTGAGCAAAATCTGAAATTAGATTTCTATTATCTTTATTTGCTGAAAAAATACATTCATAGTCATCTCCACCAAAGTTTACGATGTCATATTCATTAAATTGTTTCAAAAATTCTGTTGCCGATTCCGAATATGGGATCTTGTCAAGATCGATACAAAAATCCTTACCTGATTTAACACTCAAGTTCTTCAAGTCGTTAACAAGACCATCTGTTGTATCCATTGAGCTGTTTGCAAATTTTTGGATTAGTTCTGAATATTTTAAATTTGGTTCAGGCAGATGATATCGGCTGATAAGTCTTGTTCGGTTAAAATCTGATATATCAATTTTAATATTTTTTTCTTTTAATATGTATAACCCTATTGCGCTCTCACCAATGGTGCCTGTAACGTATATATCATCATCTATCATGGCAGTTGATCGTGATATTATTTTATCATCGCTGAGAGAAATCATATTTATTGAGATAAATATCGTATTTGAAGAGAAGATGGTATCTCCTCCCAAGAGTTTTAAATTATAATATTTTTGATCCTGAGCTAATCCATTTGTAAATGATCTAACCCAATCTTCATTTACTTCAGAATTAATTCCGAAAGAGAGGTAATAACCATATGGACTCACACCTTTTGAGATTATATCTGATACGTTGACTCGTATGGCTTTTTTAGCAATATATTCTGGATCATCATCAGCGAAAAAGTGAGTCCCCATAACCAAACTATCTTGATTTGTAATTAAATTTTTATGTAATGTAATATCAATTTGTGACACATCATCATTTAAATTGAGTGCCTCATCATTCTTTGCTAAAGGTGCAAAATATTTCTGAATAATATATTTTTCATCCATATTATTTCCTGTGTATTTCCGATAATTTATCCAAAATTGCATTAGTAAAGTTAGGCTCTTTCCCAGAGAAAAAAGAATGAGAAATTTCAACATACTCGTCAATTATAACTTTGTATGGCGTATTGCTCTGAAAAATGATTTCGTAAAAAGCTGATCTCAAGATTGCAATTAAAATTTTATCCAAACGATTAAAATCCCAATCATCACTTAAAAGTTTTTTAATCTCTTTATCAATTATTATTTGCTTTTCAATTATCTCATTTATTAAATTTGAGAACAGACTTTTATTTATATCTTTTATTAGTTCATCCTCAGAAGAGTCAAATATAATTCTATTATTTAGTGAATCAATAATCTCATTTACATCAGTACCTGCAATTTCCATTTGATATAATGATTGCACTAAGACTAACCTTGTTATGCTATTTGAATTCCTTGTTCTAGGCATCTTAATGAATTTTTTTTAGTTTTTTAATCTAATTAAACCAAGAAGAGCTTCTGCAGCATGACCGCCCCTATTTTTCATATCAGGTTGAGCTCGTTCAGTTGCCTGAGCAACTGAGTCAACTGTAATAATCGCATTTGTTATAGGAATATTATACTTCATTGAAACGTCCAATAATCCCTGCGCAGATATATTTGCTACTATATCATAATGGCTAGTTTGACCACGAATTACACACCCAACTCCTATTGCTCCAATAAAATCACTTTTTGAAAACAGAATATTCATTGCAATAGGGATCTCAAGCGCACCTGACACAGAATGATATATATAAGAAAAATCCGAATTATCTAATACATCAGTAATCCCAAGCATTAGATTATTTGATATATCCTTATAATAATTAGCATCAATTATCAGTATCTTATTTTTAATATCTTTCATTTATATTACCCACCACCTTTTAATACATACCTTGCAAGTATATCTACCTCTAAATTTACCAAATCACCAATATTGCGGTATTTCCATGTTGTATGCTCTAGTGTGTATGGAATAAAATTAATTTCGAATTCAGTATCATTTACATGGTTAACGGTTAGAGATGTACCATCTA
>JAYPSX010000056.1:0-7315 GCA_038133315.1 Hyphomicrobiales bacterium | reverse complement strand
TGTATGAAAAAGTCAAAGGTAAATATATCGGGCAAAGACAGAAATGGTTCTTACTATTTTATGATGGTGATGATGACGATATTAATCTAACCCCTGAAAACAATAGCGAACTGCATCAAGAATTCTCAGAATGGAAATGGGAACTAAGAGAGAATATCGTCGATCAAGTTATAGACTTTAAAAGAGAAACCTATCTAAAAGTATTAGAAGAATTTAAAGACTATAATATTTTTATCAATCAGATTTGATTTTGTACAGCACGAACGTTATCAATTTTTAAATTGAATTTATTTTTTTTGTCCAAATTTTCTGTTGAGTTAACTTCCTTTTGGAAGGATTCAATAATTTCATCTAATTTCTCACTTGTTACTTCACTCTTTTCAATAACACTTTGTGCTAAGATCGTTAAATTATTTGAAGCCATATCTATGAAACCATCAGTGACAAAATATGTAAGTGCATCTGAAGAAGAGTCTTCATATATCCTAATCAAACCGGGCTTCAGAGATGAAATCATAGGTGAATGATCCGCTAAAATTGTAAATTCACCTTCAGATCCAGGAATAATCACTTGCTCAACTTCAGTCGAGAGCAGTGATTTTTCCGGTGTAACAAATTCTAATTTAAATTTATCCATATTTAGTCCTTGCTACTAGGCAGCTTCACTTTTAAGCTTATTGGCTTTTTCGATAACTTGTTCAATAGTTCCGCACATATAAAATGCTGCTTCAGGTAAGTCATCGTGTTTGCCTTCACACACCTCTTTAAAGCCTTTAATTGTGTCTTCCAGTGATACGAATACTCCTGGACTACCTGTGAATACTTCAGCAACATGGAATGGTTGTGATAAGAATCTCTCAATTTTTCTCGCTCTTGCAACGATTAGTTTATCATCTTCAGAAAGCTCATCCATACCAAGAATTGCTATAATATCTTGAA
This sequence comes from Hyphomicrobiales bacterium, assembly GCA_038133315.1. GTDB lineage: Bacteria > Pseudomonadota > Alphaproteobacteria > Rhizobiales > TMED25 > TMED25. The sequence goes on along the minus strand of JAYPSX010000056.1, from coordinate 6,376 downwards.
GTGATTTATACCTTTGAAGTATCTCTTGGACTTGTCTAGCAACAGCATAGTGCTCTTCACCAACTATTCTTGGATCAAGAATTCTACTGTTTGAGTCTAGTGGATCCACCGCAGGATAAATACCTTTTTCAGCAATCGACCTATTGAGAGTTGTTGTCGCATCCAAGTGAGCAAATGATGTTGCAGGTGCAGGGTCGGTCAAGTCATCAGCTGGCACATAAATCGCCTGCACTGAAGTGATTGATCCTTTTGTTGTTGTTGTAATTCTCTCTTGTAATGCACCCATGTCAGTTGCAAGTGTTGGTTGATATCCAACAGCTGATGGAATCCTACCCAATAAAGCTGACACCTCAGAACCGGCTTGAGTAAATCTGAATATATTATCGACAAAGAATAACACATCTTGACCTTCATCTCTGAAATGTTCTGCGAGAGTTAGACCGGTCAATCCAATTCTAGCTCTAGCCCCTGGAGGTTCATTCATTTGACCAAATACAAGTGCGCATTTTGAACCATTTCCACCGCCTTCTTTGTTAACACCGGCTTCAATCATTTCGTGGTATAGGTCATTACCTTCTCTTGTTCTTTCACCCACACCAGCAAATACAGAATATCCCCCATGTGCTTGAGCAACGTTGTTAATTAACTCTTGGATAAGAACAGTTTTACCCACACCAGCACCACCAAATAGTCCAATTTTACCACCTTTTGAATATGGAGCTAGTAAATCAACAACTTTAATACCTGTTACAAGAATTTCAGTTTCAGTTGATTGTTCGACATATGGAGGAGCTGGAGCATGAATTGGTCTAGTTTCTTTTGACTCAACCGCGCCACCATCATCAATTGGTTCACCAACAACATTCATAATACGTCCTAGTGTAGCCTCACCAACTGGAACACTAATAGGACTTCCTGTATCAGTAACAGCTTGCCCTCTTACCAAACCTTCTGTTGAGTCCATAGCAATTGTTCTTACAATCTTTTCACCTAAATGTGATGCAACTTCAAGTACAAGCTTCACTCCATTATTGTCTGTCTCTAGCGCATTTAAAATTTCTGGCAAATCTCCATCGAATTGCACATCCACCACAGCACCAGTAACTTGTGTTATTTTTCCATTTGTTTTTGATTTAGCCATTTTTCTTCCTCGTATTATTATAGTGCTTCTGCACCAGATATAATTTCAATTAACTCTTTTGTTATTATTGCCTGTCTTGTTCTATTGTATTGCAAGGTAAGTTTCTTAATCATCTCACCAGCATTTCTTGTGGCATTATCCATCGCAGACATTCTTGAACCTTGTTCGCTTGCTGCATTTTCAAGGAGCCCTTGAAATATTTGAACCTTAAGATTTAGGGGTAATAATTCTTCCATTACATCACTTTCTTCTGGCTCGTAATCATATATTGAATTATCTGATATTGATGATTCTACTGAGTTTTGTTCTGCTTCAAATGATAATGGCACTAACTGTTGTGCAACTGGAATTTGAGATATTATAGATTTAAAATTTGAGTAGAATAGTTTGCATACATCGAACTCGCCTTCTTCAAATCTTTTTAAGATATTGCTTCCAATTAGCTCAGCTTCATTAAATGACACGCTCTTAACTTCCTTCAGGCTTATAAAATCAATGATTTTATCATTGTGATTTCTTCTCAATAAATCATAGCCCTTTTTACCGATACAAAGAATTTTTACTTGTTTCCCATTAGATAGTAATGCTCTAATTTCTTGGTTTGCTAATTTAACAATATTTGAATTAAAGGCACCACATAGACCTCGGTCAGCAGTAGCTACAACTAACAAATGAATATTGTCATTACCATTTCCTATCATCAATTGAGGTGCTGAACCTTCATCAACTGACGAGAGAAGATTACTCATAACATTGGATATCTTCGCTGCGTATGGACGAGCCCGCTGAGCACTTTCTTGTGCTTTATTCAATTTCGCAGCCGCTACCATTTGCATTGCCTTTGTTATCTTTTGGGTTGCTTTTACGCTAACTTGCCTGTTTTTAAGTTCTTTTAAATTTGGCAATTACTTACTCCGCTGCGAAAGATGTAGTGTAGTTATCAATAATAGCCTTGAGTTTTTCTTCTGTTTTATCAGAAATTTGTTGCTCTTTTGCAATTGTTTCTAAAACAGCTTTGTTAGTAGTATTCATTAACTCAAGTAAACCTTTTTCATATGCGGATATTCTGTTAACGCTAATACTATCTAAATAACCATTAACAGCTGCATATATTGAACAAACCTGCTCTTCGACCCTTAGTGGGCTAAATTGTGATTGTTTAAGCAATTCGGTTAAACGTGCACCACGTGCAAGCAATCTTTGTGTTGTAGCATCAAGATCTGAACCAAATTGAGCGAATGCAGCCATCTCACGATATTGTGCCAGCTCACCTTTGATTTTTCCTGCAACTTGTTTCATAGCCTTGATTTGTGCTGAGGATCCCACACGACTAACAGATAGACCTACGTTCACAGCAGGTCTAATACCTTGATAGAATAAATCTGTTTCAAGGAATATCTGTCCATCCGTGATAGAAATAACGTTAGTAGGAATAAATGCAGAAACATCATTAGCCTGTGTTTCAATAACTGGAAGTGCAGTTAGAGAACCCGAACCATTATCTTCATTGAGTTTGGCCGCTCTTTCAAGAAGCCTTGAATGAAGGTAGAACACGTCCCCAGGATAAGCTTCTCGCCCAGGAGGTCTTCTAAGTAGCAGTGACATTTGCCTGTATGCAACCGCTTGCTTAGATAGATCATCATAGACAATCAATGAATGCATCCCATTATCTCTGAAATACTCACCCATTGTACAACCAGTAAATGGTGCCAAATATTGAAGGGGAGCAGGGTCTGATGCAGTAGCAGCAACAACAATTGAGTACTCAAGTGCACCGTTATCCTCAAGGATCTTAACAAGCTGAGCTACTGACGATCTTTTTTGTCCGATAGCAACATAAACACAATATAATTTTGCGCTTTCATCATCTGTCTCATTGACAGACTTCTGATTCAAAATAGTATCAAGCGCGATTGCAGTTTTACCTGTTTGTCTGTCTCCAATTATAAGCTCTCTTTGCCCTCTACCTATCGGGATAAGAGCATCAATGGCTTTGAGACCAGTTTGCATAGGTTCATGAACAGATTTACGAGGCATAATACCAGGTGCTTTGATATCTACCCTTCCATTTTGTTTTGCTTTAATCGGCCCCTTACCATCAATTGGGTTACCAAGAGCATCTACAACTCTTCCTAGTAATTCCTTGCCAACAGGAACCTCAACAATATCACCGGTTCTTTTAACAACATCGCCTTCATGAATATCTTTGTCATCACCAAATATCACAATACCAACATTATCCATTTCAAGGTTCAATGCCATGCCTTTTATTCCGTTGGCAAATTCAACCATTTCCCCTGCCTGAACATTATCAAGTCCGTATACTCTGGCGATACCATCCCCCACTGATAAAACTTGTCCAACTTCAGATACTTCTGCATTAGCATTAAAGTTTTTAATTTGCTCCTTTAGTATTGCAGAAATTTCTGCAGCTTTTAGATCCATTAGTTTGCACCTTTCATTAGAATTTTTAGATTATTCAATTTAGTCGAGACAGACGCATCAATCATCTGTGATCCGATTTTAACTTTAATTCCACCAAGTATATTTGGTTCAATATTTGTTTCAAGTTGAACTTCTTTGCCTGTCAATTTTTTAAGATTATCTTTTATTTGGTTTAGTTGATCTTTGCTTAATTCACTTACTGCGGTAACTTCTGCTACAATTTCACCACTATTTTCTTTCATTATCAGTTCGAATGCATTAGCCACAGAAATAAGAGCTTTTACCCTTCTGTTCCTAATTAAAACGTTTATGAGATTTTGTACGATTTTAGATATTTTTTGTTTTTTAAATATACCATCAAAAACCGCTGACTGTTCTTGAGATGTAAATGTTGGGCTAGATATAAGATTTAACAAACTTTTATTATTAATTATTAAATCTTTAACTGAAATTAAATCATCTGAAACTTGGGAAGTTATTCCATCCGTGTTTGCTAGTTCGTATGTTGCTTTTGCATATCTTTTAGCCACTTCTGATATAGACGTTTCTTGTGACATTTGAGACTATTACCCTGTATAAATACTATTTGTTTTGACGATGTAGTTTAAATCTAAAATAATTTATCAGAAAACATATATTCCTTATCACAGCTAAACATTATGTGCAATAAAATCTCTATATATTTCAACAAAAGAGCCACTTATTTACAAAATTAGATTATTTATAGAAAATTGTAGGGATCGACATCAACAACAACTCTAACTTTGGGGTTAATTTTTAGAGTTTTTAGCCATCTTTCGATATAAAATTGAATATGGGAGTTTTTAGGACTTCTTATTAAAAATCTCATACGATATTTTTTTCGCAATTTCGATAACGGAGCTTCAATCGGACCAAAAACATCAATATTTTTAGGCGTATTTTTAAGTTCGTCCAATCTCCTCACATAATCGAGCAGCAGGGCTTTGTCAGAAGAGCTTATTATGATAGATGCTAACCGAGAAAAAGGTGGCATACCTGCGCTTTTTCTTATAGCTAATTCCGTGTGATAGAAATCTTCTTTTTGATTATTTGTTATCGATTGGAATATAGGATGATCTGGCATGTGGGTTAGAATTTTTACCACACTTTCTTTCTTCATTCTTCCTGCTCTGCCAGCTACCTGATTTAATATTTGATACGTTCGTTCGGCGGATCTAATATCAGATAATTCCAAACCAAAATCACCATCTAGAACTCCAACATATGTGAGATTTGGAAAATTATAACCTTTTGAAACCAACTGCGTACCAATGATTAAATCAATTTCATTATTTTTTATTTTATCTATAGCGCTCAATATAGCATTTGGATTATTTAGATAATCACTTGAGAATATCATTCTTTTTATTTCAGGGAATATTCTAGCTATTTCTTCATCAACCCTCTCAATACCCCTTCCACTTGGGATTATGGTATCCTGAGAGTGGCAGCTTTTACATTCTTTACTGATTTCTTCTGTGTACCTACATTTATGACAAATATATTGAGAATTATTTTTATGTAACACTAACCAAGTGTCACAGTTTGGACAATCAACTCTTACCCCACACTTACTACAAATTGAAAGAGGGGAATACCCTCTTCGGTTTAGAAATAATAAAGACTGTTCACCACGCATATAGTTGGCTTTAATGTCTTCAACTAATTCAGCAGGTAAGAAAGATTCCTTGACCTTAGGAGCTTTCCTCATATCGATAAATTTTACGGTTGGGAGTTGTGTTCCATGAAATCTATTTTCCAATGATGTTCTTTTAAATTTACTTTGCATAACATTATCATATGATTCAACTGACGGTGTAGCCGTTGAGAGTATGCAGGCTATATTTAATTGCTTTGATTTCAGTATTGCCATATCCCTAGCATTGTAAATAATACCATCCTCTTGTTTGTAAGATTGATCATGCTCTTCATCAACAATGATTAATCCTAATTTTTTGAAAGGAAGAAATAAGCCTGAACGTGCTCCAATTATTAATTTTATCTCCTTATTCAAAACACCAAACCAAATGCTTCTTCTTTGGTTTTCGGTCAAGCTAGAATTCCACTCAGCAATCTGATTTTTATATCTTTTCTTTAAATTATGAACAAAGTCGTGAGTCAGGGTTACTTCAGGAAGAAGTATCAACACCTGATCACCTTGATGTAAAATTTCATTTGCCGCTGATAGATAAACTTCTGTTTTTCCAGATCCAGTAATACCATCCAGTAATACTACGTCCTTATTTTGAATTGAATTAATAAGAACCGTTGAAGCTTTTAATTGCTCTGAATTTAAATCAATTTTGGTATCTAAATTAATTTTACTTGTATTCTCATGAGTTTCTTCTTCAATTAAAATTTGATTCTTTATCATTCTAGAAATGATTGAATTTGATATACCTGTTTTGGTTATTAATGACCTCTTATGTATGGTTTTATTTTGTTTGAATTCTTCCAAGACCATTTTTTGCTTTTCTGTAATTTTCAATTTATATTTAGGATTAATTCTTAAAACATAGCTTGCTCTGGACTTTTTTAGGAAAAATTGTTGTTTGAGTGAAGCTTTTAGTACCAACCCTAATGGCATCAAGTAATAGTCTGAAATCCATTTAATAAAATGCAACATATCTGTTGGTAAAATATATTCTTTACCTTCTCCTACCACTTCTATGATGGATTTAATTTTAATATTATCTGGTTTTTTTTCCTTTTTATCAGCCTCCCAGACAACCCCATAAAGCTCCCTCTTACCAAACGAAACTTTTACTA
>JAYPSX010000055.1:0-7321 GCA_038133315.1 Hyphomicrobiales bacterium | reverse complement strand
CTATCGAAAACGATCAAGGAAATTTTTATGAAAGGTTTCGTAATAGGATAATGTTTCCAATTACAAACCCACAAAATAAAATCATTGCTTTCGGTGGCAGAGATCTTAGCGGAAATTCACAAGCAAAATATATTAACTCGCCCGAAACTAAAATTTTTCAGAAAAAAAATATCCTGTATAATTTTTATCATGCAAAAAATTTAAGAAATACGGATAGAAAGTTATTAGCAGTGGAAGGTTATTTCGACTGTATTTCTCTCTCGGTAAATGGCTTTCCGAATTCAGTCGCCACAATGGGAACAAGTCTATCACAGGATCAAATAAACCTTCTTTGGCAATTATCTAATCTCCCCTTGCTATGCTATGATGGGGATGAAGCAGGGAATAAAGCTGCTGAAAGAGCGGTAGATCTTATATTTCCAATATTGAAGCCAGGTTATTCAATGAATTTTGTTTTTTTACCAAAAGGTATGGATCCAGATGATGTAATTAAAAACTATGGTGTTGAATATATAAATGAACTATCAGATAATTCTACAAGTCTTATTGATCTTTTTTGGAATTTGCATATTAATAATTTAGATTATGGGACCCCTGAAGAAAGAGCCTATGTTCAAAACCAAATGAATACTATGATAAACAGAATTGAGAACATAGAGGTCAGGAAACAATACAGTTTGCATATAAATAATAAACTAAATGCATTTTGGAAGTCAAAAAGTTTTGAGTCTAATAAGGTATTCTTCAAAAAAAGAATTGAAAAGCCATCCAATAATCTTATTAAGAAATTAAATATCGGTAATAAAAATTTGGATTATAAGAAAGAGGAAATTTATCTTATTCAAGCTCTTTTAAATTACCCAGAAATATTCAGTGATCATAGTGATGATATAATAACAATAAAATTATTGAATGATAAGCTCGATAAGCTAAAAAATGAAATTATTGATACCTTATATAGTAAAAAAATTACCAACCAAAATGCATCACTTTTAAGAAGTATTTTAGTTGAAAAGGGTTTTGAAGAAATTGTGAATTTAATTAGTTCGAAATTTAAGGAAATTGAAATTAAATACCTAGCAAGCAAAAATCAACAAACAGAATTAAAAGATTGGTTTAAAAATTTAATTTATGAGTTAAAGAAGCACAATCTAAATCGAAAGATTGAAACCATTAAACAAGAATACTTAAATGATAACTCAAAAGAAAATGAGGAAAAATTATTCAAACTAAAGGATGAGCTTAGCAGTTTGAATGATCTGCATAAAAGTGATATTCATAATACCGGTATAGTCTCGAACTCTTTTGATGACTGGTATGAAAAAAACAAATCAAGGTTAAAAAATAAAAAAATATAATAAATATCTATAGTAATTTATTGATTTATTTATTATATACAAAGAGTTAATAATTATTTCCAAGAAAAAGATGTCTGCAGCTAAAAAAGAAAAACAACTTACAACCGAAGATACTATAGAAGAAAAGAAGGACGCGCCTCTAATTGATACATCCGATCGTACTGTAAAAAGTTGGATTAGGTTAGGAAAAAAAAGAGGTTATATCACCTATGATGAGTTAAATGAAATTTTGCCATCAGATGAAGTTTCTTCTGAACAAATTGAAGATATTATGGCCATGTTTTCAGACATGGGGATAAACGTAATAGAAAACGACGAAGCTGAAGAACAATTGGGTACAGAGTCTGAAGTACAACTTCCAGTAAAGATTGATCAATCATCATCATCAGGTGCGGATAGATCTGATGATCCTGTAAGAATGTATCTAAAAGAAATGGGATCTGTTGAATTACTTTCAAGAGATGGTGAAATAGCAATCGCTAAGCGGATTGAAGCTGGGAAAGAAGCGATGATGAGAGGACTATGTGAGAGCCCTTTGACATTTCAAGCCATCATTATTTGGAGAGACCAACTTAATGAGGGTGACATTTTATTAAGAGATATCATCGATCTTGAGGCAACTTATTCAGGTCCTGATGCACAGGAAATGCCAAAAGTAGAAATTGCAGAAGAAGAACCAAAAGAAACACAACCAGTCGAAGATGATAATCAAGATGAACCTCTGCAGGGAATTGAAGATGATCAAGATGATCAAGATGATGAAGATAATGAGAATAATCTATCACTAACCGCAATGGAAGCTGCTCTGAGTGAACAAGTATCAGCAAGATTTAATATAATAGCAAAAGAGTATGCTAATCTTGAGAAATTTAAAAAAACTCTTGAAAAAAAGAATTCTAATACAAAAAACTTTACAGCATCTGAAGAAAAAAAATACTCAAAAATTAGATCAGTTTTAATTGATGAAGTAAATGCATTATCCCTTAATGCACATAGAATTGAAGCACTAGTTCATCAGCTTTACAATATCAATAAGAGGCTCGTGTCACTAGAGGGTAAATTAATAAGACTTGCTGAAAGCTATGGTGTTGATCGGGATGAATTCTTAAAACAGTACCATGATAATGAATTAGATACTAATTGGGTAAGGCGGGTTTCAAGATTATCAGCAAAAGGATGGAAAGAATTTGCATCTTCTGAAAAAAACGAAATAAAGATAATTAGGGATGAAATAACCTCATTAGCCTCTGAAGCAGGTGTAGATATTGGAGAATTTAGAAATATTGTTCAAATGGTTCAAAAAGGTGAACGAGAATCACATACTGCAAAAAGAGAGATGGTAGAGGCAAATCTTAGATTGGTTATATCCATTGCAAAAAAGTACACTAATCGTGGTCTGCAATTCCTTGATTTGATCCAAGAAGGAAATATTGGTTTGATGAAAGCTGTTGAAAAATTTGAATACCGTCGTGGTTATAAATTTTCAACATATGCTACATGGTGGATAAGGCAAGCTATAACACGTTCAATAGCTGATCAGGCAAGGACAATTAGAATACCAGTTCACATGATAGAAACAATAAATAAAATTGTGAGAACTTCTCGACAAATCCTAAATGAAATTGGGCGCGAGCCAACTCCAGAGGAGATATCCGAGAAACTTGGTATGCCACTGGATAAAGTAAGAAAAGTTATGAAAATAGCTAAAGAGCCTATTTCCCTTGAGACACCTGTTGGAGATGAAGATGATAGTCACTTAGGAGATTTTATTGAAGATAAAAACGCTATGTTACCTATAGATGCAGCTATTCATTCTAATCTTAGGGATACAACAACAAGGGTTTTGGCAACACTAACTCCACGTGAAGAGAGAGTGTTGAGAATGAGATTTGGTATAGGCATGAATTCTGATCACACCCTTGAAGAAGTAGGTCAACAATTTTCTGTTACAAGAGAGCGTATTCGTCAAATAGAAGCTAAAGCTCTCAGAAAATTAAAGCATCCATCAAGAAGCAGGAAATTAAGGAGCTTCTTAGACTCATAAGTATAGGATTGTAAAAATTAAAATATTAGTTTAATTCTAGCTTTACTTATTTAGATTCTGGTACTATAAAAAAATTCCGGGCGATTAGCTCAGTTGGTTAGAGCCCTCCGCTCATAACGGAGTGGTCCCAGGTTCGAGTCCTGGATCGCCCACCACTTCCAAAATAATTAGTTTAATACAACTTCTGATTGTACTGTATTATTTTATATTATCGATCAAATTTATTTAATGTATCAATATTGATTCCATCACTTATTTTTTATGATGTTCTACACCTGATGTTTTCTTGTATTTGATGGTTTTTTTGACAAATGAGATTGCATTCCGAACTAATTATGTGTTAAATAGAAAAACTATTAAACATAACATCAATAAGCTTGAATTATATGATGTTGAAGTAAGTTAAAGGGGAGTAAATATGAAACCAGTAGATCCTTCAAAGGGTTATCAGCTAGACACTAGCTTTATACAAGAGCAGCACCATACAAATCCAAGAAGATTGTACAGTCAAACTGGTGCAGATTGGCAATATCGTGTTGATCATGAAAGATTAAGACGTCAAAGATTAGAAAGAATAAGAGCAGAGATGGAAGCTGATGATCTTGGAGCACTTGTAGTTTTCCAAGGTGCTAACGTAAGATACATCACTGGATCTTATCAAGGTAACTGGAAATATAACATCAACATCAGGTATGCTGTGCTTCCAAGAGGTGGTGACCCAGTTCTTTTTGAAACTGCAGGGTCTGATATGAGAAATGCTTTCCTTGATCTACCTTGGTTAGGCGAAGAAAATATAAGGCCAGCTATGACTTGGCAATGGGCTGAGGGTGCTGTTGGCGAAATGGCTGATAAGATGGTTGCAACTGTTAAGCAAGTTCTTGTCGATAACGGTGTCCAAAATGAAAAAATTGGTGTTGATCAGCTTGATATGCCTGCGCTCCACGCGATGGAAAAAGCTGGTATCAAAATCGTTAATGGATGGCCTGCTATGTCAAGAGCTAGGGTTGTAAAAACTATTGACGAAATTGAACACCTTAAAATGTCATCATCCATTGGTGATGCTGCTATGTGGCACGTAAAACACGAATGGTTAAAACCAGGAATTACAGAACGCCAAATTGAAGCTAAAGTACACGATTTCATGCTATCTCGTGGTTGTGAAATTATCTACGATATCATCGTAGCTTCTGGTGGTAATACAAGTCCATACAGAAGATGGGCAACTGATAAACTAATTCAACAAGGTGATTTGCTTATTGTTGATATTAACGCAGTAGGACCAGGTGGTTATTTCATCGACTATGTGAGAACATTCAAATGTGGAGCAAAAATGTCACAACAAGAGATTGATCTTTACCGTGAAACATATGACTCTATGTATGCTGGACTTGAAAATCTTAAACCAGGAAAAACATCTGCAGATGTTGTATCAAAATTCCCTGAGTATGACGATGATAAGTTTGGAACAGTTACATTGCAACAGTTTGCTCACTCAATTGGTATTACTCTATATGAAGGTATGTGGATGAGTAGAGCTTACTCACTCAAATATCCAGCTGAGATTAAGGAAAATATGTATTTTGCTATCGAGACTTTTGCTGGACATGCTGGTCTACCTCAAACATGTAGACTTGAAGAGAACGTTCTTGTTACTAAAGACGGTCCATCAGTGTTTACCAAAATGGAACATATGGAAGAAGCTGTGGCTGGTTACAGACCAGGTGAATTCCATCATGCTGAAATTTTTGGTTACCCACAGAAATAATCTTAACATAAACACAAACCTCGAGGTTTTAATTGCCTCGAGGTTCTCATCTTTATAAGGCAAACTTTTGTGTATTATAAGTTTGAAAAAAATCGTTCAATGATTTTTAATCCATTAATTATTGTTGCATCCGAGCTAGGTATTAGAGATCTGTCAACAGAACCCCCAAAGCCAAAAGAACAAATAAAAGCTATGATAAAGGCTTTTAGAAATGTAAGTGACTCTGGCATTGGTAGTGTTATTGTAGATGGCGTATCTGATGAACAGGTTACGGAATTGCAAAGTAATGGAGCTTATTCTGTAAAAACTGATATGTCCGAATTTGGAAAAGATCACAATTATCGATCAAAATCTGGTGCAGAGAGAATTGCTGCAACAGTTAATAAATTTGATAGATATTACACTCATGACATCGTTGTGGCTGTCCCTGATGATATGCCTGAGCTTAAACCATACTATATGCAAGCACTGATGTATGCATTGTCAGACTCTGATGTAGGTATTGCCACCATGGTATCACCATTAGAGGAGCACGAGAAAAGTAATAACGATATAGTAAAAGCTCAAGTTGACTGGAATAACGACAGAATTGTGTATCCACTTGAAGGATCAAAAGTTGGAACTTTAAAGGATATACGTAGAAATATTAATGACTTTGACTCTGATGATATTTATAAATTAGTACCAATCCACGCATGGAGAAGAGGACCTCTAGATAAATTAATTCAACTACCTCCATCAGATCGTGAATTTGAGGAAGGAACTGATCTTGTGAGAGCATTAGATGCTGGCATGAGGATTGATGTCACATTTGTAACTGATAATATGAAGGTATTAATTTCACCAGAAGAATTAGATGAAGCAGCATATGAAATTGAAGGATAATTTTTTGCTACAAATGAGGTTTTAAAATGAACAGACCATACTACAAACCAGATCCTGTTGGCGGTCCAGAACAATATATTGGCGCTGAATACAAACTTAACGAGCCATGGGAAGAACAAGCACATAATGTAAAATTAGTTGGACATTCAGATTTGAATGGTTGGGGTGATGCTTTCCAAATACAAGTATCAAATGGAATATGTTATGTAGCTGCATCGGGAATAAATGGTCATAATGGTATGACAATTCTTGATGTAAAGGATCCATCAAAGCCGAAAATTTTAAATCAAATATCAGACTCACCAGGTGCACGAACCCACAAGGTTCTCAGAATTAGTGATAATATACTAATTACAAATTCAGAGTTAAGGCCTAAACTAGTCGGCCAATATCCAGAACTAAAAGGTGGATTAAGAGTTTTTGATATTTCAGATCCTATAAATCCAAAATTTATTAGACACGTTGAAGTTGATGGGTTTGGTATACACAGGCCTATCTATGATAGAGATAGAAAATTGATGTATAGCTCTGGTTTTAAAGATGGTTACAATGGAAAAATACTTCTAATTCATGATATGAAAGATCCATCAAATCCTGAATTTATTGGACAAGGTTGGGTTGAAGGTCAAAAAGATGGTGAAGAGTATTCATGGGATAACTCTATAGTTAAAAACGAAGCTTGGTGCCACGAAGGTAATCCATGGGGTAACTATGTAACTGCTGGATGGTGGGATGGAGGTATTGTTCTATTCGATTGTACTGATCCATCAAAACCAGAGTTTAAATGGAGACATAACCCTCATGAAACACATGGCTGGCCTGGAAACTATCATAGTTTTCTTGTTCCAAAAGGCTCTGAATTTGGAATTGTCACTCAAGAAACTATAACTGTTAATTGTGAGCATCCACCAGCATTCATTACATTCTATGATCTTAGAAACAAAGATGTTCCACTTCCAGTAAGCACATATATGCCATTTGATATAGATCCACATGAGATGAGGCCATTAGATTCTAAATGGGGGCAGACAGGATCAAGGCATGGTGCTCACAACATATGGTTGGATATGGAAAAAAATGATCTTATCTACATTGCTTGGTTTAATGCTGGATTAAGGATCATTGATTGGAGCAATCCATTTAGTCCTAAAGAAGTTGGATCTTATATTCCAGCAGGTAATAAAGAAAGATGCTGCCCACAAAGTAATGATGTGTATGTAGATCGTGAAACTGGTCTTATATATATGTCTGACAGATGGGGGCTAGGTC